>NZ_JBGQOG010000014.1:0-128556 GCF_052113705.1 Phaeovulum sp. W22_SRMD_FR3
GGGGGGGGCTCCGTTCTGGTGGGGGGGGGGGGGGGGGGGTGGGGGTTTCTTGGGGGGGGGGGGGGGGGGGGGGGGGGGGGGGGGGGGGGGTTCCCCCCCCCTGCCCCGATCGGTTCAGCGCGGCCGCAAGATCAGCTGGCCAGCCAGGCGTTGAAACGCTCGGACAGTTCGGTGTCGCGGTCAGCCCAGAATTCGAAATCATTGAGCAGCGCGTTCGACATGTTGTCCGGGTTGGTCGGCATTTGCGGACCCATCTCGGTTTTGCCGTCCTGATAGAGGCCTACGAGCGGCGCCGAAGACTTGCGGGCCGGACCATAGGAGATCCATTTTGCCTGATCGGCCAGACGCTGGGTGTCGGTCGAGAAGGCCAGGAACTTCTTGGCGTCTTCCAGATGCGGCGCGCCTTTCGGGATGACCCAGAGGTCAAAGTCCATGATCTGGCCGTCCCAGACGATGACGAAGGGTTTGCCTTCGGAAGCGGCGGCGTTGAAGATCCGGCCGTTATAGGCAGTGGTCATCGCCACTTCGCCGTCGGCCAGCAGTTGCGGCGGCTGCGCACCAGCTTCCCACCAGACGACCGAATCCTTGATCGTGTCGAGTTTGGCCAGCGCCCGGTCCACCCCTTCCGGCGTGCCCAGCACTTCGTAGACTTCGCCCGCGTCGACGCCATCGGCCATCAGCGCCATTTCCATCGTGGCTTTGGCGCCCTTTTTCAGGCCGCGTTTGCCGGGGAATTTCTCGAGGTCGAAGAAATCGGCAATCGTCGTCGGCTTCTCGCCGGTGAATTTGCTGTCGTCATAGGCGTAAACCGTCGACCAGACGATCGAGGCCACCGCGCAATCGGTCAGCGCGCCCGGGATGAAGTCTTCCGTCGCCGGGGTGCCATCGGGCGCCGCCGGCAGCATGGCCGGGTCGATCTCTTCCAGCAGACCCTCGTCGCACATGCGCACCGCGTCGGACAGTTCAACGTCCGCCAGATCGATGGTGACGTTCTTGGCTTCGACCTGCGCCTTCAGCGGCGTCACCGGATTGTCGGCGTCGATCGAGTTGATCTTGATGCCGGTCATTTCGGTAAAGGGCTTTTGGTAGGCTTCGATCTGGCTGGTGGTGTAAGAACCGCCCCAAGACACGATGTTGAGCTCTTGCGCCTGCGCGGCCGAGGTGGCCAGCGCCACCCCGGCAAGGGTGGTCGTCAGGGTCAGAATTCTTTTCATTGCATACTCCCGTTGGTGTTGAAGCTGACTTGCGTCATGGTGCCCTCTTTGGGGCTTTTTGGCCGTCTCCCGCAGGAGACGACAAGATCGCGGGGGCCTGCAAAACTTGCGCGGCCCCGCGCAAAAATCATACCGGATCAAGCGCCCGGGCATCGGCCGGGTGCCAGCCGATGTTCACCGCCTGCCCCGGCACCAGTTTGGTCTGGCCGAGCGTGTTGCGGCTCTTCATCACGAAATCATCGGAACCGGCGACACGCAAGCGGGTGCGAAAAATATCGCCCATATAAATCACCTCGAGCACTTCGGCGGCGATGGTATGGGCCCCGGGGGGCATCATCTCGGGCTTGAATTCCACCCGCTCGGGGCGGATCGAGACCATGGTTTTCTGCCCCTTGGCACGGATGTTCACCGGCGTCGCCTCGATCAGCTCGCCCGTGGCCAGCCGGACCGTGGTTTTCGCATCGTCGAAATCCTCGACCGTGCCCAGCAGCTTGTTGTTCTCGCCGATGAAGCCCGCGACAAAGCTGTTATTGGGGCGTTCATAGAGCTCATCCGGCGGCGCCAGTTGCTGAATGCGGCCATCGTTGAACACGGCAACGCGGTCCGACATGGTCAGCGCTTCGCCCTGATCATGGGTCACATAGACCACGGTGATGCCGAGGCTCTCGTGCAAATGCTTGATTTCATACTGCATATGTTCACGCAGTTGTTTGTCGAGCGCGCCCAGAGGCTCATCCATCAGCACCAGTTCCGGGTCAAAGACCAGCGCGCGGGCCAAAGCGATCCGCTGCTGCTGGCCGCCCGAAAGCTGCGCCGGACGTCGGTTGGCAAATTTCCCCATCTGCACCATGTCGAGCGCGCGCATCACCTTGGCTTCGCGTTCAGACTTGCCCATGCCCCGCACTTCCAGCGGGAAAGACAGGTTCTCCCCCACTGTCATATGCGGAAACAGCGCGTAGTTCTGGAACACCATGCCGATGCCGCGCTCATGCGGCGGCACCTGGTTGATCGGACGTCCCGCGAGGGTGATCTCGCCATGCGTGGCGGTTTCAAACCCCGCCAGCATCATCAGGCAAGTGGTTTTGCCCGACCCCGAGGGTCCGAGCATGGTCAGAAATTCGCCTTTGCCGATCGACAGGTTCAGGTCTTTCACGACCAGAACTTCCCCGTCGTAACTCTTTTGCACGCGATCGAATACGACGAATCCGTCGCCGGAGGCGTTAAAGGTCAAATCGGGCTCCCCGTATATTATTGTTGGTTCGTTTTTTTCCCGTAGGCCTAGGCTAGAAGATCTTGGGGGCGCGTGGCAACCCCGTCGCGTCATCTAAGCGTCAGCCCGTTGATGCAATCATGGATGCAGCCCTGAAACCGCTCAAAAACGGCATATGCTGCCCGCCAAACGACCATTGCGCAATTGCAGCATGATTCAGATGCCGCAGTTGCAGCATCGGGCGGCATCTCTCGCCGTAAAGCGGCACAACCGGGGCGAGACCCAGCATGGCGCGCACCAGATGCGGGGCCGCGCGCATCAGCGCCAGCCGCGACTCAGCCGTCAGGCCCGCCACGCCATTCGGGCCCGGCCAAAAGCTCTCGGCCCACAAACCATTGGCCCGCACCAATGCATGAGCGGGCAGCAAAAAGTGGTGATAGCCGATGTCTCTGGCGCCCCGCATCACCCGCACACCGCGATATCCCCGCCGCGCCAGATGCCCCGCACGCACCAACCCGCCATCAGGACCGGCGCGCGAGTCCGGCACCCAGACCGCATGCTGCGCCGACACTGTCAGATCATGGTCATTGCCCAGCGCCCCCGCGCGGATCCGGATCGGCCGCGCCTGTGGCCGCGCGGCCAGGGCGGCGGCGTCAAAATGGCTGGATCCCGCCCAGATCAGAGGCTGCGCGCCGCGGTCCGCCGTCAGCACCAGATCGCCCGCGCGCAAGGTCTCGACCCGGCGCGGCCCCGTGGGGGTGTCGATCCGGGTGCCTGTCGCAAAACAGGGGATGCCCATGGAATGCAGCGCCTGCGCGCCCTGGGCCTGCGCCGGGGTCACACCAACCAGCACCACCTGCTCGCCCATCGGGAAGGTCAGCCGCGCATTGCCGTTGCCATCATCACTCACCGTGACATCCCAGGCATTGACCGGATTGCCATCGGCATCATGCAGATCGGAAACGTCAAACTGATCGGCGGTCTGCCCGTCCGTCGTCGTCATGTCAAAGTCGGTAACGACGTCTGCGCCCGAGCCATCCTGAAAGACGAACGTGTCGTCGCCGCTGCCACCGGCCAGTGAATCATCACCGACCCCGCCATCGATCCGGTCACTGCCCGCTCCGCCACTCAAGCTGTCGGTGCCTGCACCGCCAAGGATGGTGTCATTCTCGTCGCCGCCATCAATGACGTCATCCCCGGCCCCACCCGAGAGGTAATCGTTGCCCGCATCGCCCGAAATGGAATCGTTGCCTGCACCGCCGAGGATCGTGTCATCGCCGCCGCCGCCGATCAGCTGCATCGAACTCTCCGACAGCGTCGCATCGACTGTATCGGCCTGCTCGGTCCCGACGACCCGCTCTACCTCCCAGAAAACACCGGACGATTGGCCGCCGTCATACGCATAACTGCCGTATTCCCAGCCCCCGAAGATGACGGTCACGCCCTCCGGGCTGGCGTCATTGTTGAAGATCAGGGTGTCGGTTTCGCCGCCGTCTTCACCGGCATAGATCGTCGTCGTATCGTCATTCTCAAAGATGTAGAAAGTGTCCGACCCGCGATCACCCCACAGCGTGTCATCGCCAGAGCCACCGACCAGGACGTCATCGCCATCACCGCCCGCCACTGCATCATTGCCGGAGCCGCCGATGACCGTATCATCCCCGGCGTTGCCGAAAATCCTTTGATCCGCGCCCGATTGGTAGGCGTTGATATAGTCGTCGCCGGACGACCCCCAAATCCCTTCAATCTCACTGAAACTGCCATCAACACCACCGCCGTCAAAGCTGTAAGTCCCGGCCTCATTTCCGGAGAAAATGACTGTATAGCCAATGGTTGAGCCGCTATCGAACATCAGCCCGTCGGCATCCGTTCCGGTCTCTCCGCCGGTGATGACATCGCCGGTGCCCGAGCCGATGTTGATCACAAATGTATCGGCATCGGCACCGCCGCTCATCACATCCGCGCCGCTGCCGCCGTCGATGAAGTCCGCCCCGGCCCCGCCCGACAGCGTATCATTGCCGTCCTCGCCAAAGAGCTGATCGTCGCCATCACCGCCATCGACAAGGTCATTGCCCGCCGCCGCGATGATCAGATCATTGCCCGCATCGCCGTGAATCGTATCATTGCCGGTGCCGGTGTAAATCGTATCGTTGCCCGCGCCACCCGACACCGAGCTGGTCCCGGTGCCGACGCTGCCGATGACATCGTCGATGAAGTCATTGCCGTCGCCACCGTCGATGGTGTTGTCACCCGCCCCGCCGAGCAGCGTGTCATCGCCCGCCCCGCCCGAGATCAGGTCATTGCCCGCGCCGCCGTCGATGGAATCAGCCCCGCCACCGCCGATGATCGTGTCATTGCCGCCGCCCCCCAAGAGGGTCAGGCCGCTGTTATCCGCCGCGGCGTTGATGCTGTCGGCCTGATTGCTGCCGACCACGCCTTCGATATTGTCAAAGGTGACGGTGTTCGGGCCCGAGCTGGCGGTGCCATCCTCAGAGCCGGTGAAGGTGACATTGATGCCGCCGGTGGTGACCGACGAGAAATCCAGCGTGTCGAAATCCGAGCCGGCATTGCCGCCCCAGACGGTGTCACTGCCCCAGCCGTCGTAGAATTTGAACGTGTCCTGACCGCCCTCGCCATAGAGCGTATCATTGCCCGCCCCGCCCGAGATCGTGTCATTGTCATCGCCGCCGTAGAGCAGGTCATTGCCGTTGCCGCCCGAAATGCTGTCCGCCCCGGCCCCGCCATAGACGGTGTCATTGCCGTCATTGACGTTGATCGTGTCGTTGCCCGCGCCGCCCTGAATGCTGTCGTTATACTGCCCGCCGGTGATGCTGTCGGCATCCGCCGGGTTGTGATAGACATTGCCCAGCGACGCATAAGACGGCGCGCCACTGCTGGTGTCCGAAAAATTGGTGATCTGATAGGTGACGCCGGGCTCGAGCGGATGATCGGACACATAGCCGACCAGCGTGTTGCCGACGTAGACCTCATAGATCTTGATCTGGCCACCCTCGGGATTGGTGACCGTGGTGGCATAACCCAGCCGTGTGGCACCAGAGGCAAGGGTGGTGCCCGCCGCATCCTTGAACACGCCGGACTGGTTGGCATCCTGTTGAGCGCCCGCACTGCCGTTGAAGGTGGTGTCGTCATCGGTAATGATGATCTGCCGCGCATCACTGGCCGAATTATAGGTCGGTTTCAGCGCAAAATTGGAGCCGATCTGAGGGGCACCGCCCCCTTCCACACTGAAATCACTAAGTGAATACGCGCCAAGCGTATATTGGGTCATCGTGCCGCGTCTCCGTTCTGGCACCGAAGGCCATGCGGAAAAACTAGCAAAGCAACCTTAACAACTCCTGATCTGGCGCCGATCCGTTAACCATAAGGCGAAGAATTTCGCAGCTGCAGCAATGACATCGAGGGCGGGATGAGCGCCCTCTGTCGCGCCCCCCGAAGGTTCCGCCCGCCCCCTCTCCAAGCCCGGGAACCTGACTGTGTCACCGGGCAGACCGGGACCGGGGCGCCCCACCGGCCCTATGAACCGATGCACCGGCACAAGCGGGCCGGCCGTTTCTCGGCCAGGGCGCAGGACCTGCGGAACGGCAGCCGTTGAGACACGCTCCCGATCAGGGCACCGCTCCTGACCCGGTCACAGACATTGGTTGCGTCGCGGGGCTGCGGGCTGGCTGCGGGCTGCATTTCGCCTCTGCGCGGGCCCCCTCTCAACCGCGCCTGCAGCTGGTTCTGGCGACCGCGGCACCATCCGTGCCGCTGTCCCAGACACAAAGCCCGCCGTCACGATGAATGAAACGCGGGTGCCACGGGCTTGATTTCCGCGCCCTTCCGGACAATGCCCTGACCGCACCCGTCAAAACGGCAAAAACCGGTTGAAACGGGGCCGATGCATCTGAAGCCCATGCCGAACCTCATCCCTCGGAGGATATGGCGGCAACGGGAGAGACACAGGCATTGGCGCCCGCCACCATGGCTCGGAACCGCCGAAACTTGCCGAGTTCTGCCCGACAAGAGTCCTATGGGCGCCAGTCAAATGAGAGAACACGGCGGGCGACGACCGACAGCACCCGCGCAGAAAGCGTGCTGCGTGCACCCCTGATCCGGGCCGCTACTGCGAGCGCGAATCCCAGGAAAGCGCGCAGAGGTGCAAACATGCTCTGCGGCCACGCTAGGGGCGCGAAACTGCGAAAGGTACTGTTCTGAGTGGGGGGAGCGACGGAGGCGCTGAAATTCAGGTTTGAAATTTCAGCGCCTAAGCGTCGTAAAATGGTGCGGTCGAGAAGACTCGAACTTCCACGGGAGTTACCCCACAGCGACCTCAACGCTGCGCGTCTACCAATTCCGCCACGACCGCACGTCTGGGCTTGGTGGCGGGGTATTAGCCGAGGGCCACGGCGAAGAAAAGAGGATTTTTGCTTTCTCTCAAAAAACTTCGCATGCGGACCCGGCTCCACGCCCTTCATCGCGGCCAACCACGCGCCCGTGGCACGCCCGGCCTGCCCAAAACCGCCCGGCACCGCCGCGTCATTCCGGCCCGGGCGCCCCAAATGCGCCGCCCCGGCGCCGCCAAAGCGTCGGGGCCAGCGACCGTTTTACGGACCAGCGCCGCCGCCGAGCGGGCCGCGTCAGGGATTCGCGGCGGGCGCGCCGGGCACCGTCAGGCCAAAGCTCGGCAAAGCCGCCGGCACCGGCGCGCTGCCGCCCAGCAAATCGCTGCGACCGCCCAGCGTGAACGCCGCTTTGCGGATCAGATCATTGCGTTCGGGCTGCGCGGGCGCAAACACCGCCGGCGTGCCTTTGGCCAAAGCATCCAAGGCGCCGCTGTACCAGTTCACCGCCAGATCGGGCCGGGCGCTGGCACCATAACCCAGTGCCAGATGGTGCCCCAGCAGCTCGCCGTAAGGCTGGTCACCCAAGGCCACCAGCAACAGCGCCGAGCCCACCGCCACATCCATGTTATCCGTGCGATACCCCACCGACAGGCAGATCTTCGCGGTCCCGGCCAGCTGCGCCGGGGCCATGCCCGAGGACAGCGCAAAGGCCGACACACTGCGCAACACCTCGTCACGCGGCTGCAGCGAGAGCGCCGCGACCTGATCCTTGAGCGCCGGGCCAAACCCTTCGCATTGCGCGGCGACCTGATCCGGGGTGAAGCCGGCCAGCTTGGCAATCAGCTCCTCGCCCGCGCTGATCGAATAGGTCCGCGCCAGACAGAACTGCTCGCCCAAGGCGACCGAGGGGTCGCTCATCGAGGCCAGCGTCACAAAGCCGCCATTGGTCGAGGTGACCAGATTGACCTTGTTGCAATAGGACGCCAGCGAGGCCTGCCCTGCCGCAGCGCCCATGAAGTTCGGCAGTCCCGGTGCGGCGGCCGCCGCCTGCCCGCCGAAAGCCGGAAGTGCGGGCATTTCCGGCGCCGGGGCCGCGGCCAGCTGCGGCATGGCCGGTGCGGGCACAGGTGCGGGCGCGGCAACAGCGACCGGGGGCGCCAGAACCGGGGCGGGCAGCGGCACGGGCGCGGGCACCGAAACACCGGCGGCTTCATCGCGCCAGCTGACCAGCAGCCCCTTCAGCCCCATTGGGTTGGCCGCGGCAAGCTGCATCGTCTGGTTGCCCCCCGCCAAAGCCCGCTGATACGAGCCGACGAGCAGCACGCGCTCGTAATCGGTCAGCTGGCCGGTGGGCGCGTAGCCCAGCACCGCCTGATATTGCCCGATCGCCGCGCGCGAGCGCGAGCCGAGCGCGCCATCGGGCGCGCCGACCGGAAAGCCGAAGTAATTCAGCGCCACCTGCACTTCACGATTCTGCTCGCGCTGTGCCGAACTGATTCCCGTCCGGACCGGCGCCGCCCGCGTTGTCGTGCGATGCCGGTTCCCCTCATTGACGATCGCGCCGCCGATGATCCCGCCGATGATCCCGCCCACGAGACCATCCGCATCCGCCATCGCCTGCCCGACAGATCCCGCGACGAGGGCGCCGCTGAGCGCCAAAACACCCATTCGTTTGATGAACATGCCGAAATACTCCCACACCGACGTCCCAATTCCTTGGCAAGGGATCACAGGACGCGTAAACAAACTCGAAACGTCCCCCGGCACCGTCGGAGGGCAGCTGATCCGGGCGGCCCCACATCGACACGGCGCCGGTCCTGACGAAAATGTGACGCGTTTGACGCGATTCAGGCAAGGAAAATGCTCACCCTGCCCCGGAATCGCAGCTGAAAGGGCCCGAAATGGTGGAATGGATCACAGCACCCGGCCTTGTGCCCTATCCCGATGCGCTGGCCTTCATGGAGGCGCGGGTGGCCGATATCGCGGCAGGCCGCGCCGATGAGGCGATCTGGCTGCTCGAACATCCCCCCCTCTACACGGCGGGCACCTCGGCGCGCGCCGAGGATCTGACCGAGCCGGAACGCTTCCCGGTCTATGCGGCGGGGCGCGGCGGTCAATACACCTACCACGGCCCCGGCCAGCGGGTGGCCTATGTCATGCTGGATCTGAACCGGCGCGGCCGCGACGTGCGCAAATTCGTTTGTGCGCTGGAGAATTGGGTGATCGAAACCCTGGCCGAATTCAACGTGACCGGCGAGCGGCGCGCGGGCCGGGTCGGCGTCTGGGTGCAGCGCACGGACAAGGCCCCCGCCTTCGACGGCACCCCGCGCGAGGACAAGATTGCCGCCATCGGCGTCAAGCTGCGCCGCTGGGTCAGCTTTCACGGCATCTCGATCAATGTGGAGCCGGATCTGGCGCATTTCGGCGGAATCGTCCCCTGCGGCATCCGCGACCACGGGGTGACCAGCCTCGTCGACCTCGGATTACCGGTGACGCTGGATGATCTTGATGCCGCGTTGGTTGCGACATTTCAGCGCAGCTTTCCGGAGCCCGGCAGCGACAGCGACGCGGCAACCGCCTGCCAGATCTCAGGCACAGCGGCAGGCTGATCCGCAACGCGCGGCCTGTTCTTTTGCGCGGGGGGAGTGACATGCTGCCCCATAGGCGCGGGGGCCGTCGTCTCGTAATGTGCGCTCACATTCCGGTGACGGAGGTAGATTCTCCGGCACCGGCCCCTCAGAAAAACAGGAACCTGCGATGAAGATCAGCCCACTCGCCATGCTCGCCGCTGCCACCCTCTCCCTGCCGTTGATCGGCACTGCCGCCTTTGCCGGGGACGCCGAGGCCGGCGCCAAAGTTTTCAGCAAATGCAAGGCCTGCCACTCGATCGTGGCCGATGACGGCACCGCGATTGTCAAAGGCGGCAAGGTCGGCCCCAACCTCTACGGCGTGATCGGGCGCACCGTCGGCTCGGAAGAAGGCTTCAAATACAGCAAGTCGATTCTCGAAGTGAACGCCCTCGGCACCGTCTGGGATGAGGCCGAACTCGCCGCCTATGTCGTCGACCCCACCACCTGGATCAAAGACAAATCCGGCGATGCCGCGGCCAAATCGGCGATGACCTTCAAGCTGGCCAAAGGCGGCGAAGACGTCGCGGCCTATCTCGCCTCTGTCGCGCAATAAGGCACCCCTGCGGCCCCGGCCGCCCAGATACCCTGAAGGGCGAGGCGTTTTTTCAACGATGCCTCGCCCTTGCGCATTGCCGATCACGAAATTGCGCACTAAAACGTGAGCCATACGTGCCGGGGGGGGAAGACCCTGGGCATGACGCATGAATTGGGAGATCAGCATGGCGGACGCAGCCGTTCACAGCCATGGTGAGCATGATCACCGCGGGTTCTTTACCCGCTGGTTCATGTCCACCAACCACAAGGACATCGGCATCCTTTATCTGTTCACCGCAGGGCTTGTTGGCCTTCTGTCGGTGATCTTCACTGTCTATATGCGCCTTGAGCTGATGGAGCCGGGCGTTCAGTACATGTGCCTTGAAGGTGCGCGTTTCTTTGCGGATGCCGCCAAGGAATGTACCCCGAACGGCCATCTGTGGAACGTGATGATCACGTATCACGGCGTGCTGATGATGTTCTTCGTGGTGATTCCGGCACTGTTCGGCGGCTTTGGCAACTACTTCATGCCGCTGCAGATCGGTGCGCCGGACATGGCCTTCCCGCGGATGAACAACCTCTCCTACTGGATGTATGTGGCCGGTGTCGCCCTCGGCGTCGCTTCGCTGCTGGCGCCGGGCGGCGATCAGCAGATGGGCTCGGGTGTGGGCTGGGTGCTCTATCCGCCGCTCTCGACCTCGGAAGGCGGCTATTCGATGGACCTCGCGATCTTCGCGGTTCACGTCTCGGGTGCCTCGTCGATTCTCGGCGCGATCAACATGATCACCACCTTCCTCAACATGCGGACCCCGGGCATGACGCTGCACAAAGTGCCGCTGTTCGCCTGGTCGATCTTTGTCACCTCCTGGCTGATCCTGCTCAGCTTGCCGGTTCTGGCAGGCGCGATCACCATGCTGCTGATGGACCGTAACTTCGGCACCACCTTCTTCCAGGCTGGCGGCGGCGGTGACCCGATCCTGTATCAGCACATCCTGTGGTTCTTTGGACACCCGGAAGTGTACATCATCATTCTGCCGGGCTTTGGCATCATCTCCCATGTCATCGCGACCTTCTCGAAAAAGCCGATCTTCGGCTATCTCCCGATGGTTTACGCGATGGTCGCCATCGGCGTGCTGGGCTTTGTCGTCTGGGCGCACCACATGTACACCGTGGGCCTGTCGCTGACGCAGCAGTCCTATTTCATGGTCGCGACGATGGTTATTGCTGTCCCGACGGGCGTGAAGGTCTTCTCGTGGATCGCCACCATGTGGGGCGGCTCGATCGAGTTCAAAACCCCGATGCTCTGGGCCTTCGGCTTCCTCTTCCTGTTCACCGTCGGCGGTGTGACCGGGGTTGTGCTGAGCCAGGCGCCGCTCGACCGCGTCTATCACGACACCTATTACGTCGTGGCGCACTTCCACTACGTGATGTCGCTTGGCGCCGTCTTCGCCATCTTTGCCGGGGTCTATTTCTGGATCGGCAAGATGTCGGGCCGCCAATATCCGGAATGGGCAGGCAAGCTGCACTTCTGGATGATGTTCATCGGCGCCAACATGACCTTCTTCCCGCAGCATTTCCTGGGCCGTCAGGGCATGCCGCGCCGCTACATCGACTATAACGAAGCCTTCGCCTACTGGAACAAGATCTCCTCCTATGGCGCCTTCCTGTCGTTTGCCTCCTTCGTGTTCTTCATCGGCATCGTGTTCTACACCCTGTTCGCCGGTCGCCGTGTGACCGAGAACAACTACTGGAACGAATATGCCGACACGCTGGAATGGACCCTGCCCTCGCCGCCGCCGGAGCATACGTTCGAAACGCTCCCGAAACGCGAAGACTGGGATCACGCGCATAACCACTAAGCCTTGCGCGGCCTTGAAAGCGATCTAATCTGAAAAGGCCCCGGCACCGCCCGGGGCCTTTTTGCGACCGGAGCCCCTATCCATGCGCGCCCCTCCCATCCTGCGCCCCGCTGCCCATGCCCTATGAATGGCTGAACGATCCGGCGCCCCGCAGTGCCGCGTCGCCCGGCACGCCCGCTGATGGGGCGGCCAAAGGAGCGCCCGGCGGGGTGGCCTTCGGGGCGGCGCCACCTCCCCCGCTGGCCGTCCTGCATCTGTGGCCCTACCGCTCACTGCCACGCAAAGGCTTTGTGATTTTCATCGGTGCCACCGCCGGTTTGCTGACCCTGCCGCTTCTGGCGGTGCTCGGCTCGATGGTGCTCTGGGCCTTGTTGCCGTTCTTGCTGGCGGCACTGGCGGGGGTCTGGTTCGCGCTGCAGCGCAGCTACCGCAGCGGCACGGTGATCGAGGTCCTGACACTCTGGCCGGACCGGGTGACCCTGCGCCATCAGCCCCCCGGCAAGCCCCCGCGCGACTGGGAGGGCAACCCCTACTGGATCCGCCCGAAACTGCACGAAGGCGACAGCCCGGTCCCCGCCTATCTGACGCTGGAGGGCGGCGCGCGCCGGGTCGAACTCGGCGCCTTTCTCAGCCCGGAGGAGCGCCGGGCTCTGTTTGGAGAGCTGCAAACCCGGCTGAACCAGGCCCGCGCGCCGCGGCCCCGGGACTGACGCTGCCCCCCGGCCCAAAGAATCATGGCAGTCTTGGGCGATGCGCGCGGTGGCCCCTCTGCTGCGGCGGCCCACGGGCGGAACACTGCGCCTCACGCCCGGCCCCAGAAATGAAAAACCCCGCCACGGCTCCGGCCGGACGGGGGAATTCTTATCGCGGTGCAAGCCCGGCCGTCAGGCCAGACGGCCTTTGACCAAAGCGCCCACGGCGCCAAAATCCATTTGCCCGGTATATTTGGCCTTCAGCTCGGCCATCACCCGGCCGATGTCACGGATCGACGACGCCCCGACCGAGGCCACCGCCGCATTCACCGCGGCCTCCACCTCATCGGCGGCCAGCTGCCGCGGCAAAAACTCTTCGATCACCGTGATCTCGCTGAGTTCCTTTTCAGCCAGTTCCAGCCGCCCGCCCTCTTCATAGGCGCGCGCGCTTTCCTGCCGCTGTTTCACCATCTTGCCGAGAATCGCCAGAATTTCGGCATCCCCCACCGTGCCATCTTCGCCCCGCAGAGCAATTTCCCGGTCCTTGATGGCGGCATTGATCAGACGCAACGTCGACAGACGTGATGCCTCTTTGGATTTCATGGCCTCAATGAGGCCGGCCGCGATGCGCGCGCGCATGTCCATGGTTGTGCTTTTCCCCTGCCAATCCAAGAGCCGCACAATACCGAAAACCGCCCCCCGGCACAACCTTGCTAAGTCATTGATATTGTTGATCTTGAGATTTCCACCCCGAGGGGTTGACCCGAACCCCGCCTCCCCTTAGGTTCCGCGAGATTTTGCCCCGGGAGTCGCGCCATGTCCGTCCTTCATTCGACATCGGAAAAACCCACTGCCTGCCTCGCGCTGGCGGATGGAACGCTGTTTTACGGCAAGGGCTTTGGCCGACCCGGCGAGACGGTGGCCGAGCTGGTGTTCAACACCGCGATGACCGGCTATCAGGAAATCATGACCGATCCCTCCTATGCGGGCCAGATCGTCACCTTCACCTTCCCGCATATCGGCAACACCGGTGTCACGGATGAGGATGATGAAACCGCCCTGCCCGTCGCTGCTGGCATGGTGGTGAAATGGGATCCGACCGAACCGTCGAACTGGCGCGCCACCGGCGAGCTGGGCGACTGGCTGGAAAAACGCGGCCGCATCGGCATTGGCGGCCTCGACACCCGCCGCCTGACCCGCGCGATCCGCCAGCAAGGCGCGCCGCATGTGGCCCTGGCCTATTCCCCGGATGGCGTCTTTGACATTGAAGCGCTGGTGAAAAAGGCCCGCGCCTGGAGCGGCCTCGTCGGCCTCGATCTGGCAAAAGAAGTGTCCTGCACCCAATCCTACCGCTGGGACGAGATGCGGTGGGCCTGGCCCGAGGGCTATGCCAAGCGCGAAGGCGAGGGGCTGCGCGTGGTGGCCATCGACTATGGCGCCAAGCGCAACATCCTGCGCTGCCTCGCCTCGTCGGGCTGCGACGTGACGGTGCTTCCGGCCACGGCCACCGCCGAGGACGTGCTGGCGCTGAACCCCGAGGGTGTGTTCCTCTCGAACGGCCCCGGCGATCCGGCGGCGACCGGTGCCTATGCCGTGCCGATGATCCAGGGCGTTCTGGCGGCCGATCTGCCGGTCTTCGGCATCTGCCTCGGCCATCAGATGCTGGCGCTGGCGCTGGGTGCCAAGACCATCAAGATGAACCACGGCCACCATGGCGCCAACCATCCGGTGAAGGATGTCGAAAGCGGCAAGGTCGAGATTACCTCGATGAACCATGGCTTTACCGTCGACAGCCAGACCCTGCCCGCAGGCGTTCTGGAAACCCATATCAGCCTGTTTGACGGCTCGAACTGCGGCATCCGCATGGCCGACAAACCGGTGTTTTCGGTGCAGCACCACCCGGAAGCCAGCCCCGGCCCGCAAGACAGCTTCTATCTGTTCGAGCGGTTCTCGGAGGCGATGCGCGCCCGCCGCGGCGCCTGAACCGGCGGCTGCCCACAGCTTTATCCCCAGATTGGCCGGGTTACCCACAGGGTTTCCCGGCCTTTTCCACAATTAACGCTTTGTTAACCATGCCGCCGCACACTTTCCGGATTGTTCTCCTGGGGAGGAGGAAATGTCGGTTTCGAGTGTGCGGTTGGTTGATGGTCGGCGTCACCGGTTTTGGGTGCCCGAACGGATTCTGTCCGCGGACCAGCGCATGCCGCTGGGGCAAATTCTCCTCGAAGCCAAAGCGGTCGATCCCGGCAATCTGCTCAAGGCGCTGGCCCTGCAACAGCGTGAGGATGTCCGTCTGGGCGACATCCTTCTGGCCCAGGGATGGGTGAGCGAACCCGCACTGATGGCCGCGCTTGCGAAGCAGTGGTCTGCAAAAGTTGTTGATCTTCAGACAGATCGCCCGGATCCCCGGCTGATTGATGCCTTCGGCGCGGACCTTTGCCTGACGCAGGGCATCGTGCCCCTGCGCCGGGTTGGCGGCACCACGGTCATTGCCACATCGCGCCCGGAAGCCTTCCTGACCCTGCGCGCGCAGCTGCCACCCGCGTATCACCCCTTCGCCATGGTGCTCGCACCGGAGACCGCGATTCACGCGGCGCTTTTGGCGCAGCGGCAAACGTCGCTGATTCGCCGTGCCGAGGCCAGCGTTCCCCTGCAGGAGAGTTGCCGCGGCCGTGATGAGGCGCGGCTCGCAGGTCTGTGCTGGGGTCTGCTGGTGGCCGCCGCTCTTGCCCTGATCCTGATCCCCGCAGCCGTAGTGATGCTGCTTTTCTGCTGGGCCATACTCTCCCTGATGGCCGTCAGCGCGCTCAAGCTTCTGGCGTTCCTCTCGGAGGTCCGCCATCAGGCGCGCCGGGCCCGCCAGCCCGCAACGCCCCCGCCGCAACTGCTCGGCCGCTTGCCGGTGGTCTCGGTCATGGTGCCGATGTTCCGCGAGCCGGACATTGCCCCCCGGCTGGTGGCCCGCCTCGGCGCCTTGGACTATCCGCGCGAATTGCTCGACATTCTCCTTGTGCTTGAGGAGGAAGATCACCTGACCCGCACGGCCCTGGCCAATGCCAGCCTGCCGCCCTGGATGCGGCTGGTGGTGGTGCCTGCGGGGCCGATCCGCACCAAACCACGCGCCTTGAATTTCGCCCTGAACTTTTGCCGGGGCAGCGTGATCGGGGTCTATGACGCCGAGGATGCGCCCGCCCCCGATCAGCTGCACCGTGTGGTGCGCGCCTTTGGCACCGCCGGGCCGGACCTCGCCTGCGTGCAGGGCGTGCTGGACTATTACAATCCCCGCACCAATTGGCTCGCGCGGTGCTTCACCATCGAATATGCGGCGTGGTTTCGCGCCATGCTGCCCGGGCTGGCGCGGCTGGGGCTTGTGGTGCCCTTGGGCGGTACCACATTGTTCTTTCGCCGGAAAATCCTTGAGGACCTCGGGGGTTGGGACGCCTGGAATGTCACCGAAGACGCCGATCTCGGGCTGCGCCTGGCCCGGCACGGCTATCGCTGCGCGGTGCTGGAAACCGTCACGCAGGAAGAGGCCAATTGCCGACCCCTGCCCTGGATCAAGCAACGCTCACGCTGGCTCAAGGGCTATGCGATGACCTGGGGGGTGCATATGCGCGACCCCGGTCTTTTGTACCGGCAGCTGGGGTTTTGGCGGTTTTGCGCGGTGCAGGTGCAGTTTCTGGGCACGTTGTCGCAGTATCTGCTCGCCCCCCTGCTGTGGAGCTGTTGGCTGATGGCCTTTGGCCTGCCGCATCCATTGCAGGTTTACATGCCGGACGGCGCACAGGGGGGGCTGATCGCGCTCTTCGTGATGACCGAGGCGCTGAACATTGCCGTCGGCCTGTGGGCAGTGCGCGGAAAAGGCCACCGGTTCCTCTGGCCATGGGTGCCCAGCCTGCATCTCTACCATCCCCTCGGCGCGCTGGCCGGCTGGAAAGCGATTTATGAGGTGATCTCGAAACCCTTTTATTGGGACAAGACCCAGCACGGCCTGTTCGACCTGACGCCGCGCACCACGCCGCCCGGAGATCCGCAACCCGTGGAAATCATTGTGCAAAACCGCCTGTGATCCGCGTCGGCGCCGCGCCCCTGAACACCCGTGCCGCATGGATCCCGCACGTGAGGCCAAGGCGCCTGTCGACAGGCGAACGGAACGGAGGCAGTCAGCCGGTTTGCCCCGGCCGCTCCGCCGCAGATGTCACGGTTTCGCGCGCGTCACGGAGCCTGCATCGAGCTTCAGCCGCGTCTCAAAGGCCTTGGAGATATGCGCCCGCAGCGCCGCCTGCGCCGCCTCGCCATCGCCCGCACCGATCGCCTCGACAATCGCCAGATGCTCGGCCTGCGCCGTCTCGCCCCGCCCCTCGGCCGCCAGCGAGGTGGTGGCCAAAAGCGCCATCGAGCGGTGCACCAGGTCCAGCTGTTGCACCAGATAGCGGTTGTGCGACGCCAAATGAATTTGCTTGTGAAAACGGCGGTTTGCACGCGACAGGGCATCTGGCTTGCCGATATAGGCGGCATCCTCGGCCACCATGTCGCGCAACACTTTCACCTCCTCGGGCGAGGCATGCCGCGCCGCCAGCCGCGCCGCCAGCCCCTCCAGCTCGGCGCGCACCACATAGAGTTCCGCCAGTTGGTTATGATCGAGCGAGGCCACGATCAGGCTGCGCCCGTCCCGCGCCAGCATGCTCTGCGTTTCCAGCCGTTGCAGCGCCTCGCGTACCGGCGTGCGCGACACCCCAAAGCGTTCGGCCAGCTCGGATTCCACCAACCGGTCACCGGGGCGGTAAATCCCGCCGTCGATGGCCTCAAGGATCAGCGTATAGGCGTCTTTCTGCATCGGTCCCGCTTTCGGCAAAATCAGGGGCGAACCCTAAGCGCGCGGGCGCGGGGATGACAAGCGATAAGGCGCCTTGCCCCCGTCACCGCCCCGGCCTAATCTCTGCCCATGCCAAAATCCAGCTTTCACCACGTCACCGATTGGGTCTTTGACCTCGACAACACGCTCTATCCGCCGCAGGCCCGGCTCTTCGACCAGATCGAAGTGAAGATGACCGCCTATGTGATGGCGGCGCTGGGGGTGGAGGAAACCGAGGCGAACCGCCTGCGCGGGGAATATTGGCGCCTGCACGGCACCACCTTGGCCGGGCTGATGCGCGAGCATGACCTCGATCCGGTGCCCTATCTGATTGATGTGCACGACATTTCGCTGGCGCATCTTGAGCCAGATCCGGCGCTGGCCGCCGCCATCGCGGCGCTGCCCGGCCGCCGCATCGTCTACACCAACGGCAGCGCGCCCTATGCCGAACGGGTGCTGGCGGCGCGCGGGCTCAGCGGTCTTTTTGCGGGCATTTACGGCGTTGAGAACGCAGGCTACCGCCCGAAACCGCAGCGCGATGCCTTTGAGGCGGTCTTTGAACAGGCGGGGATCACCCCCTCCCGCGCCGCGATGTTTGAGGATGATCCGCGCAATCTGGCCGCCCCGCATGCGATGGGCATGCGCACGGTTCTGGTGACCCCCGAACCGCTGGAAGCGCCGCATATCCAGCACCACACCGACGATCTCTCCGGCTTTCTCCGCCGCCTCGTCTGATCTGAGGCAATCCTGCATCTTACCTGCGACAATCGGCGCCGTCCCCGGCAGCGGCGATTTGCGGTATCACGGGGGTATCTCCCCTCCCCTTTGCAACCGGATGCTGACCATGACCATGAGCCTGAACGCCCAAGACCTGACCACCGCCAAAGCTGTCGCGCGCAGCACGGAATCGCGCAACGCGCTGTGGCTCTTTGCGGCGATGGGCCTTCTCGTGGTGGCCGTGGGCGGCGCAACCTTCCTCTGGGGCCTTGGCGCGCTGATCCTGTCGGGCGTTGCGGCCACCTTCCTGATGCTCGGCCTTCTGGTGGTGATGACCGCGGGCGGCTGAACCGCGGGCGACAGCTTGTCGCTTGGACCTCGGCCCCGGTTTGCGCTAGATAAGGGGCAAAGGAGTCCCGTGATGCGCCAAGATATTCTGGAGACCGATGTCCTGATTTCAGGCGGGGGCGTGGCGGGGCTGACCGCCGCCGCCGCCTTTGGCGCCGCCGGGTTCCGGGTGATCTGCGTCGACCCAACCCCCCCGGTCACCGCCGAAGCCGATGCGGGCGCCGATCTGCGCACCACCGCCTTTCTGCAACCCTCACAGCGGGTGCTGGCGGCGGCAGGTCTCTGGGACCGGCTCGCACCGCATGCCGCAGCCCTGCAGGTGATGCGGATCATCGACGCGGGCGGAGCGGAGCCCACGGCCCGGCTGGTGCGCGATTTCGACGCCAGCGAAATCTCGGATCAACCCTTTGGCTGGAACCTGCCCAACTGGCTTTTGCGGCGCGAAATGGTCGCCCGCATCGCCGAGCTGCCGGAGGTGACCTTCCTGCCCGGCACCGCCACCACCGGCCTCACCCCGCGCGATGCACATGCACAGGTCACGCTCTCGGACGGGCGTATCGCGCAGGCCCGGCTGGTGATCGCCGCCGATGGCCGCCATTCCACCCTGCGGCAGGCGCTGAACATCCCGGTCAAAACAACGCATTACGGCCAAAAGGCGCTGGCCTTCGCCGTCACGCATCCGGTGCCCCACGATCAGGTCTCGGCCGAGATCCACCGCTCCGGCGGCCCCTTCACGCTGGTGCCGCTGCCCGACCGGGACGGTATCCCTTCCTCTGCCGTGGTCTGGATGGAGCGCGGCCCCGAAGCCCTGCGCCTCGCCAACCTGCCCGTTCCCGAATTCGAGGCCGCCATTTTCGCCCGCTCCACCGGCCTCTGGGGCCCGCTGACGCTGGCCACCGCGCGCTCCGTCTGGCCAATGATCAGCCAGATCGCCGCCCGCTTTGACGGCCCCCGCACCGCCCTGATCGCCGAAGCCGCGCATGTGATCCCGCCGATCGGCGCGCAGGGTCTGAACATGTCGCTGGCCGATATCGACTGCCTGCTGACCCTATGCCTTGAGGCCCCCGCCAGCATCGGCAGCCCGGACATGCTCGCCACCTATCAGCGCCGCCGCTGGCCCGAAGTGAAGGCACGCGTCACCGGCATCGGCGCACTCAACCGCGCCTCGATGGTCTCGGCGCAGCCCCTGCGCGACCTGCGCGCGGGCGTCCTTGGCGCGCTCTACTCCCTGGCCCCCGTTCGCAAAACCCTGATGCGCGCCGGCCTCGGCATGAAATAGCCCCGGCGCCGGGGCAAAAGCCCCGGCCTCCCCCTTTGCCTGATCCAAAATATCCCCGCCGGAGGCCTCCGCCGCGCAGAACCGCGACCGGAAATGAAAAAGGGCGCCCCGCAGGACGCCCTTTCCCCAAACGCTGCCAGCCCTCAGTTGCGGGCTTTGTCGACCATCTTGCCAGCCGAGATCCAGGGCATCATCGCGCGCAGCTTTTCGCCAACTTGCTCGATCTGATGCTCGTCGTTGATGCGACGGGTTGCTTTGAAGAACGGCTGACCCACGGCGTTTTCCTGCATGAAATCGCGCACGAATTTGCCGGTCTGGATGTCGGTCAGAACCGCTTTCATCCGCGCTTTGGTCTCTTCGTAGGGCAGGATGCGCGGGCCCGAAACATATTCGCCATATTCGGCGGTGTTCGAGATCGAGTAGTTCATGTTGGCAATGCCGCCTTCGTAGATCAGGTCCACGATCAGCTTCACTTCGTGCAGGCATTCGAAATAGGCCATTTCCGGCTCGTAACCGGCTTCCACCAGGGTTTCAAAGCCCATGCGGATCAGCTCGACCAGACCGCCGCAAAGCACGGCCTGCTCGCCGAACAGGTCGGTTTCGCATTCCTGACGGAAGTTGGTCTCGATGATGCCCGAACGGCCGCCACCGATGCCCGAGCAATAGGACAGCGCGAGGTCCTGCGCTTTGCCCGACGCGTCGTTATGCACCGCAAAGAGGCAGGGCACGCCGCCGCCTTTGGTGTATTCGCCGCGCACCGTGTGGCCCGGACCCTTCGGGGCCATCATGATGACGTCCACGGCCGGCTTCGGCTCGATCAGGCCGAAATGCACGTTCAGGCCGTGCGCAAAAGCAATGGCGGCCCCTTCGCGCAGGTTGTCATGCACGTATTTCTTGTAGGTTTCGGCCTGCAGCTCATCCGGCATGGTGAACATGATCAGGTCGCACCAAGCAGCCGCCTCGGCGATCCCCATCACTTTCAGGCCTTCGCCTTCGGCTTTCTTGGCCGAGGGCGAGCCTTCGCGCAGCGCCACCACCAAGTTTTTCGCGCCCGAATCGCGCAGGTTCAGCGCATGGGCATGGCCCTGGCTGCCGTAGCCGAGAATGGCCACTTTTTTGTCTTTGATCAGGTTGATATCGCAATCGCGATCATAATAGACGCGCATCGGGCGTTCCTTTCGAAGTTGATGGCGGCACCATAGCGTCTTCCCCGCAATTTCCCGTGCAAAATTTGACTATTATTCTCCAATCTGCGAAAAATCATGCGCAACAATTACTCTGTGTGAAAAATTCATGTCCATCGACGACACAGACCGCAGGATCCTGCGCCAGATGCTGGCCGAACCCGGCCTCGCCACCGCCGACCTCGCCGAACGCGCGGGCGTCACCGCCGCCACCTGCTGGCGCCGGATTGAGAAACTGCGCGCCAATGGCATCCTGAAGGGCGAAGAGGCGATCATCGACTGGCGGGCGCTCGGCTGGGAGGTCGAGGTATCCCTGCGCTTCACCCTCGACAAATCCAACCCGCGTGCCTTTGACGAATTCCTCGAAGCGGCCCGCGCCGTCCCCGAATGCACCGAGATCCAGACCTTTCTGGGCCGCGTCGATGTGCGCCTGCATGTTATCGCCCGCGACATGGCGCATTGGCAGGAAATCTACCGCCGCCAGATCCTCGCCCTGCCGCATGTGGCCGAGAGCGACGCGCTGATGCTGGTCTCGACGTTGAAAGACAGCGGAGGCCTGCCGCTGTGATCGACCTCGACCCGCTCGACCGCGCCCTCCTGCGCGCCCTCGCTGAAGATGCCACGCAAAGCGCCGGCGCGCTCGGGCGCCGCCTCGGCCTGTCGCAACCCGCCGCTTGGCGCCGCATCAAACGGCTGGAGGAGGCGGGCGTTCTGCGCGGCCGCCGCCTGCGCCTCGACACGGCGGCACTGGGCTTTGGCGTCACCGTCTACCTCGGGATCAAACTCGCCGCCCGCGGCCGCACCAGCCTTGAAGATTTCGAACGCGCCGTCTCCGCCATCCCCGAGGTCTCGCTCGTGCAGTTGGTCCTTGGCCTCTTCGACTACCGCCTGCGTGTCACCGCCCGCGACATCTCCGACTTTGAACGCGTCCTGCGCCGCCGGATCATGACCCTGCCCGGCGTCGGCCAGGTCGAGGCCAATGTCCTATTGTCCGAGGAACGCCGCCCCGGCCCCTTGGGCTGACCGCCCGCTTTCTTCTTGGCCAAAATACCTCGGGGGAGCCCGCAGGGCGGGGGCAGCGCCCCCTCTTTCAGCCCCGCCCCATTTCTCAACGGCGGCTCAGCGCAGGATCGGCGGCTTCGTCGGATCCATCCCCGGCCCTTTCGGCACCACCGTGTCGCCCGCCGCCTCCGCCGAGACCGGCTCGGGCAGCGCAATCACCTGCGCCGCCTTCAGGATCGCTTCCGCCGCCGGATCTTCGGTGGTGATGAAGGTCACATCAATCTGCGCCGCCTCCAGCCCCGAAAAGGTCAGCGCCTCGCCCACCGCTTTCGCCAAAGCCGGTTCCGATTGCGGCGCGGCACCCAGAAAAGCCAGAATATGCCCGCGCCCGCCGCCTTCATAGGTCACCCCGGCCAGCAGTGCGTGGCTTGCCAACCCCGCCAGATGGGTGAATTTCGCCTGAAACGCCGTCAGCAGCGCACTGAGCGGCCCCGGCCCCAGGGCGGGCGGATGAAAAGCCACCGGGCGGCCACTCGCGGCCTCGGGCGCCTGGGTCAGCGTTTCGGCCAGCCATTCCAGCGCTTCGGGCGGCAACAGCATCGCCGAATTGGCAACGCCCAGATTGATGCCGAGGCCCACCTCATGCCCCACCAGCTTTTCCGCGATCACCCGCCCCGGCAAGGCCGCATAGGGTGCGGGCATGCCGGCGAATTCCGCCAGCCGCTCTTCGAGGTCAAAGGCCATCACGAAATCGCCCTCCTCGGTCTCAAAGACCTGCGGGGTGATGTCGGCATCCTCCGGTTCGACCTCCAGCAGCAGATAAAGCTCGGTATCGGCCAGCAGATGATAAAGCGCCAGCCGCGCGCCGTCCTCTTCCGGCGCGGCCTCCATCGCGGCATGGGCCAGATCAAACGGGGTGGCATGCTCGGGGGTGGCGAATTCAGTCATCCAACAATACCTCGGTCAGGCGCGCGCGCAGCGCAGGCAAGAGTTCATCGGCAAACCAGGGATGCCGTTTCAGCCATCCCGTATTCCGCCAGGACGGATGGGGCAAGGGAAAGACGCGCGGCGCATGCGCGCGCCAGCCCGCAACGGTGGCCGTGACCCCCGCCCGCCGGGCCGCAGGCCCCAGATGCCAGCGCTGCGCCGCGCCGCCCACCAGGATCACCAGCGGCACCGCGCCCAATGCCGCCATCACCGGCGCGCGCCATGTCGCGGCGCAGAGCGGCGGCGGCGGCAGATCGGCGCCTTTGGCGTCATAGCCGGGAAAGCAAAAGGCCATCGGCACGATCGCCACCCGCTCCCGGTCATAAAACGCGGCCTCATCGATCCCCAGCCAGTCGCGCAAGCGGTCGCCCGAGGCATCGGTGAAGGGGCGACCGCTGGCCTGCACCCGCGCGCCGGGTGCCTGCCCGGCAATCAACACCCGCGCGCCGGGGCGAAACCAGACCACGGGACGCGGCAGATGCGCGGTGGCCGTCAGGGCAAATTGCGGTGCACAAAGGCGGCAGTCGGCAATCTGTGCCGCAAGTCCGCTGTGCGGCACCTCCGCAGGCCCTGCCCCCTCGCCGCCCGCCGCTGCCTTTCGCGCCATCCCGACACCCCCCTCTCTGTTTCGTGAAGCACGAGATTGGCCCGCATCCGCGTATACAGGAAGCGGGAACGGCCTTACTCTTGCCCGATTTACCGTCTAGTCTTTGTTTTAACCAACAGCGCCTATCCTTGCGGGAAACGGGTGCGGCACCAACCGAGGCAAATGGGCGAAATGCTCGAATTTGAGAATGTCAGCAAGTCCTTCTGGACCGGCAAGACGCGCAAGGTCATTCTTGATCAGGCGTCTTTTCGGGTGGAACTGGGCACATCGCTGGGCATTCTGGCCCCGAACGGCACCGGCAAGACCACGCTGATCAACATGATGGCGGGCCTTGAGAAACCCGATGAGGGCGAGATCCGCAAAACCTGCCGCGTCTCTTTTCCGCTGGGCTTCATGGGCGGCGTCGTCTCGCGCCACACCGCCACCGAAAACGCGCGTTTCATCGCCCGTCTCTACGGTCTCGACCCTGATTATGTTGAGGCATTTTGCCGCTGGCTCTGCGGGATCGAGGAATATTTCGACATGCCGGTCGGCACCTATAGTCAGGGGATGCGCTCGCGCTTTACCTTTGCCTTGCTGCTGGCCATCGAATTCGACATCTATCTGATCGACGAGGGGATGCCCTCGACCACGGATGTGGAGTTCAACCGCAAGGCCGGGTCGATCCTGCGCGACCGGCTGAAGGAATCCACCGTGATTGTCGTCTCGCATCAGGCGGCAACCCTTGAAAAGTTCTGTCGCCGCGCCGCCGTCCTGCGCGACGGGCAGCTTTATATGTTCGATACCTTGGAAGAGGCGAAGCGTTTATATGACTACCATTCCCAAGGCTAAGAAATTCCGCATCCGCCGCCATGAGCCCGCCCTTGCCGCGGCCACCCCGGTGTCGGTCCTTGATGGCGGCCTGCCCGGTCAGCCCGCCGCCAATCAGCGGCTGGCCCCGCGCGCCGTCAGCGCCCCGGCTGAGCCGGAACGGTTGCAACGCCAGAGCCCTGCACAGAACGATGACCTTCTGGCGCCGCATGATGATGGCTTTGGCGAAGGCCTTTTCCCCACCGCCGAGCGCAGCACCGTGCTGGCCCCGAACGAGCTGACCTCGGACGAGGAAATTGCCGCCATCCGCGCCGAAGGGCTGACGGGGCGGCAATTGCGCATGGCCCGCCGCGTGGCCCAGCGGCACGGGATCGACGCCACCTCGGATTTTGAAGCGGTGAAACTGCTCCGCCGCCGCGGGATCGATCCGTTCGACCGCAATCAGGTGCTCCAGATCGGCCAGGCCGATGATGATGACGCGCCCGCCCAGACCGGCACCGCGATCGCGCGCATGGATGGCAAGGGCGCGGACACCCGCGTGCAGCTGCCCCAGACCACCCGGCAGGGCAAGAACCTGCCCGCGAAACCGGCCCCGATGGACGAAGGCAGCCGTGCCGCCGAAATCATCCGCATGCAGCGCGACATCGCCAAGCGGCGGCGGCGCAAACAATTGCTGCTGGCCTCGCGTCTGGCCATTTTCGTGCTGCTGCCCACGATCATGGCGGGCTGGTATTTCTACTTCATCGCCTCGCCGATGTATGCGACGCGCGCCGAATTCGTGATCCAGCAGGCAGATCAGACCGCTTCCGGCGGGCTTGCCGGGCTGTTCTCGGGCACGCAACTGGCCACCAGCCAGGATTCGATCACCGTGCAAAGCTATCTGAACTCGCGCGAGGCTTTGCTGCGGCTCGACAAGGATCAGGGTTTCAAGGCGAAATTCTCCAACCCCTCGCTTGATGCCATTCAGCGGCTGCCCGAGGGGGCCTCGAATGAAAAGGCCTATAAGGTTTACCGCAACAACGTGAAGATCGGCTATGACCCGACCGAGGGCATCATCAAGATGGAAGTGATCGCGCCCGATCCGCAGGATTCGGTGCATTTCTCCCAGGCCCTGATCAACTATGCCGAAGAGCAGGTCGACCAGCTGACCCAACGCCTGCGCGAAGATCAGATGCAGGGCGCGCGCGACAGCTATGCCGATGCCGAGGCGAAAGTGCTCGCCGCGCAGGAAAAGGTACTGCACCTGCAAGAGCAATTGGGCGTGCTGGACCCGGTCACCGAATCCAATGTGGTGATGAGCCAGGTCTCAACCTTTGAGACCGAGGCGCAGAAGAAACGCCTGCAGCTGCAACAGCTGATGGACAATGCCCAGCCGAATGCCGCCCGCGTCGAAGGCGTCAAGGGCGACATCGCGCGTCTTGAGGCGGTGATCGCGCAACTGCGCTCGCAACTGACCCAGGGCTCGGGCACCAGCACCTCGCTGGCCTCGGTCACCGGCCAGCTGCGCATCGCCGAGGCCGAGCTGCAGACCCGGCAGGTCCTGCTCGGTCAGGCGGCGGCCCAGCTGGAAACCGCCCGGATCGAGGCGAACAAACAGGTGCGCTACCTGTCGATGGGCGTCAGCCCGGTGGCCCCGGATGAGCCGACCTATCCGCGCAAATTCGAAAACACCATCTTGGCCTTTCTGATCTTCGGTGGCATCTATCTGATGATGTCGCTCACCGCGTCGATCCTGCGCGAGCAGGTATCGTCCTGACCGGGCGGCCCCGGCGGGGCCCCCGGATTGCAAAGGAAGACCCATGAAAGATGTGCGTATCGGCGCGTTGACGGTCAGCAATGACCGCCCCCTGACCATGATTGCAGGCCCCTGCCAGCTCGAAAGCCTCGAGCATGCGCTGATGATCGGCCGCGCGATGGTGGCGGCCTGTGCCGCCGCGGGCGCGCAATATATCTTCAAGGCCAGCTATGACAAAGCCAACCGCACCTCGCTCTCGGGCCGCCGCGGCCTCGGCATCGAGGAAGGTCTGCGGGTGCTGGAAACCGTGCGGGCCGAACTCGGCTGCCCGGTCCTCACCGACATTCACGACGCCGAGCAGGCCCGCACCGCGGGCGCGGTGGTGGATGTGATCCAGATCCCCGCCTTCCTCTGCCGCCAGACCGATCTTTTGATCGCCGCGGGCGAAACCGGCGCGGTGGTCAATATCAAAAAGGGCCAGTTCCTCGCCCCCTGGGACATGCCCAATGTCGCCGCCAAGGTCGCCTCCACCGGCAATGAAAACATCCTGCTGACCGAGCGCGGCACCTCCTTTGGCTATAACACGCTCGTGGCCGACATGCGCGGCCTGCCGACGATGGTGAAAACCGGCTATCCGGTGATCATGGACGCCACGCATTCGGTGCAACAACCGGGCGGACAGGGCAATTCCTCGGGCGGGCAGCGCGAGTTTGCCCCGGTGATGGCACGTGCCGCCGTCAGCCTTGGCATTGCAGGCGTCTTCATCGAAACCCACGAAGCGCCCGACACCGCCCCCTCCGACGGGCCGAACATGATCCCGCTCGACCAGATGCCGAAACTGATCGCAACGCTGATGGCCTTTGACGCGCTGGCGAAAGCCGACCCGATCCGCGTCTGACCGCAAAGACCGGCGGCGCCCGCCCCTTCCGCGCCGCCGTCCCCTTTCTTCTTGGCGAAAATACCTTCGGGGGTGCGGGGGCAGACAGCCCCCGCCGCCGCGCCCCACAGGCCCTTCGCGCAAAGATGGCTCAGGCCGCCTGCCCCGCCGCCCAGCCCGAGGCCCAGGCCCATTGGAAGTTGTACCCGCCCAGCCAGCCGGTCACATCCACCACTTCGCCGATGAAATAGAGCCCCGGCTGTCCCCGCGCCGCCATGGTTTTGGCGTCCAACCCCCGCGTGTCCACCCCGCCCAGCGTCACCTCGGCCGTGCGATACCCTTCCGAGCCCACCGGCCGGATCTGCCAGTCATGCACCTGCGCACCGAGCCGGGCGAGCCCCGCCTTGCTCTGATCCGCGAGCCGCCCCGAAAGCCCGGCCTCCGCCACCACAAACCCCGCCAGCCGCTCGGGCAAGAGCCGCGCCAGCGCATTGTGAATGGCCACTTTCCCCGCTTCCGAGCGCATCTGCGCCAGCCGCTCCGCCACATCCGTCCCCGGCGCCAGATCGACGCGCAGACTGTCCCCCTCGCGCCAATAGCTTGAGATCTGAAGGATCGACGGCCCCGACAATCCGCGGTGGGTAAAAAGCAGCGCCTCATCAAAGCCGGTCTTGCCATGGCTGACCCGCGCCATCACTGAGACCCCGGCCAAGGGCACGGTCTGCGCCAGCTCTTGCTCGGCAAAGGTCAGTGGCACCAATGCCGGACGCGTTTCGGTCAGCTTCAGCCCGAAATCCTCGGCGATTTTATAGCCGAGCCCGGTCGCGCCCATCTTCGGGATCGACTTGCCGCCCAAAGCCACCACCAGGCTCTCGGCCGCGAGCATCCCGCGGTCCGTCCCGACCACGAATCCCGTGCCCTCGCGCCGCACCTCGGTGATCGCCGTGCCCAGCCGCAGCTCAGCCCCGCCCGCCCGCAGATCCGCCACCAGCATCTCCACGATCTGCGTGGCCTTGCCGTCGCAAAACAACTGCCCCAGCGTTTTCTCATGCCAGGCGATTCCCGCGCGATCCACCCGGGCGATGAAATCCGCGGGCGTGTAGCGCGCAAGGGCCGACAGCGCAAAGCGCGGATTTTGGGACAGGAATCGCTCCGGCGCCACGGTGCGGTTGGTGAAATTGCACCGCCCGCCGCCCGAGATCCGGATCTTCTCGCCGGGGCTGCGCGCATGATCCAGAATCACCACCCGCCGTCCCCGGCGGGCCGATTCAATGCCGCACATCATGCCGGCAGCACCGGCGCCCAGGATCACCACATCTACTTTTTCCATGTTTTTGCTTTGCCCGCAGAAAGTTCGGGGTGCAATGTAAAAAACTGTCGTTTTTCCTCTTGCGGCCCCCACCCGCCTTGGCTAAACACCGCCTCACAGAGTTGGGGCGTGGCCAAGTGGTAAGGCGTCGGTTTTTGGTACCGTGTACCGTAGGTTCGAATCCTACCGCCCCAGCCAAATTTCCTAAAAGAAATGAATACCTTACCAGATGCGCACTCCCGCCCCAAGCCGGGCGGGCAAAACGCGTTGATCCTTCAGCGCTCTCCCCTGTCGCCCTGCAATTGGAAAGATCCTGCCTGTGACCCTGCGTGCCCTCCTCGCCCTCAGCTCCCTCGCGCTCGTGACTGCCTGCGGCAACGGTCAGGGCGACATGCGTCTTTACCCTCTGCAAGGCCCGATCGCGATGCAGAGCCCGGCCACGATGATTCCGGTGAAATCCGAGGATGACACCGACACCTCCGGCACGATCAGCTTCCGCCTGCCCAAGCCCGACAAGACGCGCTGCACCGGCACCTGGACCTCGGTGGTGCCCAAGGTCACCTCGCGCGAGCGCGGCCTGTCGCTGACCCTGCGCGACACCGGCGGCAAGTTCAAAAACGCCTCCGAGGATGTGGGCGGCATCAACAGCGGTGAGATCTACGCCGTCTGCACCGATGGCACGCGGGTGCAGGGCACGTTCATCATGGGCTCGGGCACGCAAAGCGGCACCGGCTCCGCCACCGACAGCCGCGGCAACAGCTACAAACTGCTGTTCTGAGGCGGCGCATCGGAGCGCCCCTCAGGCGCGTCGGCCTCCGGCGCGCCGCGCGGCCAGCCCATCATGCCAGAAGGGCGGCCCATCGGACCGCCCTCCCCCGCTCACCGTGCTGAAAACCCCCTCAGCGCGGGAGCAGAACCTTGTTCACCACCTGAATGACGCCGTTCGACTGTTTGACATCGGCAATGGTGACCTTTGAGGCATTGCCCATTTCATCCAGAATATACAGGTTCTTGCCGCGCACCGTGGCCGAGAGCGCATCGCCCGACAGCGTCACCATGTTGAAATAGCCATCCTTGGAGGCCTTGGCCCGGCGCATGATGTCAGCGGTGGTATAGTCCCCCGCCACCACATGCGCGGTCAGGATCTTGGTCAGCATCGCCTTGTTCTCGGGCTTCAGGAGCGTCTCCACGGTGCCCGCCGGCAAGGCGGCAAAGGCGTCATTGACCGGGGCAAAGACGGTGAACGGCCCCGGACCCTGCAGCGCATCCACCAGGCCGGCGGCCTTCACGGCGGCGACGAGCGTGGTGTGATCGGCCGAGTTCACGGCGTTTTCCACAATGTTCTTCGTCTCGAACATCGGCGCGCCGCCGACATCGGGATTGGCGGCCAGAACCGGGGTGGCAAGGGTCAGGGCCAGCAGGCTGGCGATCATTTGGCTGCGCATGTCTCTCTCCTGTTGAACGGGTCCGGGATGTTTCCCGGTCACCATGAGCTACGGCGGCCTTTCGCCGAAAGTTTCCGCGGCGTGCAAAATTCTTTTGGCCCGCCCATCTCCCCTTCGCCCCTGGACGGGCCGATTCTCCGCTTGGCCCCGGCCACCGCTTCATGTCACAGAAGGCCATCGGGTGCCGCCGTCGGCACCCTGCGGAGGTCGGCATGGAACTGAAATGGCTTGAGGACTTCCTCTCCCTCGCCGATACGCGCAGCTTTTCCCGCTCGGCCGAAGACCGCAATGTCACGCAAAGCGCCTTCAGCCGCCGGGTGCGCCAGCTGGAACTGTGGCTGGGTTTTGACCTGATCGACCGCAGCCGCTATCCGATCAGTCTGACCGCCGAGGGCCGCCAGTTCCGCGAGACGGCGGAAGAGGTGCTGCGGATGATGACCCGCGCCCGCAGCCCGCAGCCCGGCCGCCCCAACCTGCCCACGGTGACGGTCACCGCGCTGCACACGCTGACGCTGACCTTCTTTCCGCGTTGGTTCAGCGGCATCCGCGACCGGATCGGCCCGGTGGCCAGCCGCGTGCTGCCCGACAATTTCCATCTCTGCATCCAGAGTCTGGTCGAGGGCGGCTATGATTTCATGCTGACCTATCACCACCCCAGTGTGCCGATCCCGCTTGACCCGGTGCGGTTCGCCTATCTGACCGTCGGGCATGACAGTCTGGTGCCGGTGATCAACCCTGCCTTTCTCGATGGCTGGATGGTGCGCGGATCGCGGCTGCCCTTGCTGCAATATTCCCGGGGGTCGTTCCTCGGTCTGCTGACGGTGATGGCGCAGGGGCAGGAGGGCACGCCCGAGACCTATGTCGCGCATACCGATGACGGCTCGATGGCCGAGGCGCTGAAATTCATGGCGGTGGCGGGGCATGGTCTGGCCTGGCTGCCGCGCAGTCTGGTCGAGGCAGAACTCGCTTCCGGTGCGCTGAAGGTGATGGGGCCGGAGCTGCCGATGGAAATCCGGCTCTACCGCAGCGCCACCCGCTCGCGCCCGCTGATGGACACGGTCTGGAAAGCCGCCGAACAGGGTTATGCAAGAACGGAATAACCCAGTCCGCCTTGGCATTGGACCTTTCCCCGGGTCCGGCGCATTTCTGGAGCACGGTTTGTGACAGGCGTCACCAGCCGGGACCAGAAAACGCGCATTCCGGGCATGCCCCGGCGGGAGACCATCGTGACCACAGAATACCGCATCGAACATGACCTTTTGGGCGACCGCGAAGTGCCCGCTTCGGCCTATTGGGGGGTGCATACGTTGCGCGCGGTGGAAAACTTCGCCATCACCGGCCGCACGATTGCCGATGCGCCGGAACTGATCAATGCGCTGGCCGCGATCAAACAGGCCGCCGCCCGCGCCAACCGCGATCTGGGCCTGCTCGACGCCGCGCGCTGCGACGCGATTTCCGCCGCCTGCGACGAGATCCGCGCGGGCAAGCTGCATGACCAGTTCGTCGTCGACCTCATTCAGGGCGGCGCCGGCACCTCGACCAACATGAACGCCAATGAGGTCATCGCCAACCGCGCGCTGGAGATCATGGGTCATGCCAAGGGCGAGTTTCGCCATCTGCACCCGAATGAACATGTGAACATGGGGCAGAGCACGAATGACGTCTACCCCACCGCGCTGAAACTCGCCGCCTGGAGCGGCATCCACCAGCTGGTGGGCGCGATGGCCGGGCTGCGCGGGGCATTCGCCGCGAAATCCGCCGAATTTGCCGATGTGATCAAGATGGGCCGCACGCAGTTGCAGGATGCCGTCCCGATGACGCTGGGGCAGGAATTCGGCACCTACGCCCTGATGCTGTCAGAGGATGAATCCCGCCTGACCGAGGCGGCGCAGCTGATCCTTGAGATCAACATGGGCGCCACCGCCATCGGCACCGGCATCACCGCGCATCCCGAATATGCCGCCCGCGTGCGCACGCATCTGGCCGACATCACCGGCATCCCGGTGATCACCGCGCCGGATCTGATCGAGGCGACGCAGGATTGCGGGGCCTTTGTGCAGGTCTCGGGCGTTTTGAAACGGGTGGCGGTGAAGCTGTCGAAAACCTGCAACGATCTGCGGCTCTTGTCCTCCGGCCCCCGCGCGGGCTTCAATGAGATCAACCTGCCCGCGAAACAGGCCGGCTCCTCGATCATGCCGGGCAAGGTGAATCCGGTGATCCCGGAAGTGGTCAATCAGGTGGCCTTTGAGGTGATCGGCAATGACGTCACCATCAGTTTTGCCGCCGAAGGCGGCCAGTTGCAGCTGAATGCCTTTGAGCCGGTGATCTTCTACTCGCTCTTCCGCAGCCTCGCGCATCTGAAAGCCGCCTGTGAGACGCTGGAGGTGAATTGCGTGCGCGGCATCACCGCGAACCGCGACCTGCTGCGCGCCACGGTGGAAAACTCGATCGGCATCGTCACCGCGCTCAACCCCTATATCGGCTATGCCAATGCCACCGAAGTGGCACTCGAAGCGCATACCACCGGCGCCTCGGTCTATCAGCTGGTGCTGGACAAGGGCTTGATGGAAAAAGACGATCTGGATGCGGTGCTGCAGCCCGAGATGCTGACCAAGCCGCAGCCCTTCCGCCCCTCGCACAAGCATTGACGGGGAAGGCCGCCCTGATCGGGCGGCCTTTTTACCGCATCAGGCGGCCAAATGCTCATCTCTGCATGCCACCTTCACTTTGGCCGCAGGCGCTGCGCGTTCTGATGACACCTGCTGAAAGATCTGAACGCGCCCGGCAAGAACGACCGGCCAGCGGGTGCGCCTCAGCGCCTGCCGCGGGCTGGGCCCGGGCGGTTCCCCCGCCCCACCACCGGGGTGTTGAACTGGTTTTCATCCTGCAATTTGCGCCAGCGGGCCAGCCGCTCGGGGTCAAGACGCCCGTCCCGCGCCGCCGCCTGCACCGCGCAGCCCGGCTCATGCGCATGGGTGCAATCGCGGAAACGGCATTCGGGGGCGAGTTCGGTGATCTCGGCAAAGAGCGTGTCGATCCCGTCGCCCACATCGCTCAGATGCAGGGTCCGCATGCCGGGCGTGTCGATCACCCAGCCGCCGCCCGCAATCGCATGCAGCGAGCGCCCGGTGGTGGTGTGGCGCCCCTTGGCATCCGCCTCGCGGATGTCGCCGGTCGCCTGTGGCGCGGCATAATCGGGACCTGCCAGGGTGTTCAGCAGCGTGGATTTCCCCACCCCGGAGGAGCCGATCAGCGCCACGGTCTGCCCCGGCCCGCACCAAGGCGCCAGCACCCCGGCCGCCGCCGCCTCGCGCGCATTCACCGAAACCACGGGCAGATCGCGCTGCAAGGCCTCGGCCTCGGCGCGGTAGCGGGCGAGGTCTTCGGTGGTATCGGCCTTGGTCAGCACGATGACCGGCGTCGTCCCCGCCTCATTGGCCAGCGCCAGATAGCGTTCCAGCCGCGCCGGGTTGAAATCGGCATTGCAGGAGGTGACGATGAACATCGTGTCGATATTGGCGGCGATCAGCTGCACATGCCCGCGCCCGCTGTCATGGCGGCGCTGCACCAGCGTCAGGGGTTTGAGGCGGCGCACCAGCATCGCGGTTTCCGGCTCGATCAGCACCCAGTCGCCCACGGCGTAATTCTGCGTATTGGTTTTCGGCGGCAGCATCAGCTTCAACGGCCCCTCCAGCCCCACCGCCGACATCCGCGCCCGGTGAACGGTCGCGATGCGCACGGGGGCCAGTGCCATCTCATCCGGGGTCAGCTGCTCGGTGTAATGCTCGGACCAGCCCATGACGGCCAGAGGCGCCGGGCCGGTGGTCGCAAAATCCGCCATCACGATTGCGCCCGGGGGCACGCTGCACGCCGCATCATTGAATATCCTGATCCTGCGACCCGACGGGGCCCGCCTGTGCTTTGGCATAAGCAGCTGTCTGCGGTTTGGCAAGCGCCGCCCGGGCGCACCCCGGCGGCCCCTGCCCCTGCGACCGCCAGCCCCCCGCGACCGCCTGCCGCGCCGCCTGCCGCCGCGCATACCCTAGCCAGAGAACCGGATCTGGCGCTATATGAAGACGGATCGGACCAATATTTCCCCGATATTCAGCCAAAGGAATGCCGCCATGTCGACCGATGAGGCCAAACGGTTTGATGCATTGGACAAATACGACCAGGCGATCATCCGATGCCTCTCGGCGGATGGGCGCATGTCGATGACCGATCTGGCGGTCCGGGTTGGCCTGTCGAAAACCCCGGTGATCGCCCGGGTCAAACGGCTGGAGGCCGAGGGGATCATTGCGGGCTACCGCGCCATCCTGTCGCCGATCCGGCTGGGGCTGGCGCATGTCGCCTATGTCGAGCTGCGCCTGTCCGACACGCGCGAGGCGGCGCTGCAAACCTTCAACAAGGCCGCACGGCAGGTGCCCGAGATTGAGGAATGCCACATGATCGCGGGCGGCTTTGACTATCTGCTGAAGGTGCGCACGCATGACATCATCGGCTACCGGCAGGTGATGGCCGAGAAAATCTCGGCGCTGCCGCATGTGGCCTCCACCTCGACCTATGTGGCGATGGAGGTGGTCAAGGACGGGCACCTGGCCTTCTCAACCCCCTGAGGCGGCCCTGACGCATCAGGGCGCCAGCAGATCCGGGCGAAAACCGCCGTTGCGCCAGGTGGCCAGCGCCGCAGTCAGGCCCGGCCCGCCGCGCCCGTCGATGGCACTGGTGTAATAGCCCGCCGCCTGCAACCGCCCCTGCATCGCCGACAATGTGGCGCGCGACCACTCGCCCGGTGCGGTGCTCAGCTGCTGCACGATCAGGCCGTTGTCCTCGGCCGCACCCCGCAACAAGAGATCCGCCGCCGCCGCCGGATCGGCGGGCACCCCGCGCCCCTCATCCAGCAGCACCGCCGCCGCGCGGTAGGCCGCAGTTTCGCCCTCTTGCGCCGCACGCCGGAAATAGGCCAGCGCCTCGCCCGGGTCGCCCAGATCGCCCTCCTGCATCAAGACGCCGAGGTTGAAGGTGGCCTTGGCCGAGCCCTGCGCCGAGGCCTGCTGCAACAGCGCCACCGCTTTCGCCTTGTCCTGCGGCAGGCTCTTGCCCTCAAACAGCATCACCGCAAGGTTGATCATCGCATCCGGGCTGCCCGCATCCGCTGCCCGCTGATAGAGCGCCACCGCCGCCGCCGGATCCTGCGGCAGGCCGGTGCCGGTTTCGCGCAGCTGCGCCAGACTGACCATCGCCCGCAGGTCACCCCGGTCGGCCGCCTGCTGATAGAGCTGCACCGCCCGGCCCATATCGCCGGTCGCCGCCGTCGCCCGCGCCAAAAGCGCGGTGTAATGCGGCAGATCGGGCGCCTGCGCCGCCGCCGCACTGCAGGCCTGAATCGCCGCCACCGCATTGCGCTGCAGCTGCGCGAAGGGCACGCCCGATTGCGTCGCCGTCGCATCGCGCGGATGCGTGGTCAGCCGCTCGCAAATCCCGCCCGGCGTGGTGTCGTCCGAGGGCGGCAGCGATTGCAAAAGGCGCCGCGCCTGATCGGCATGCGCGCCCTGCCCGTATTGATCGAGGTAAAACTCCAGCAGCGGCCGCATCCGGCTGCGCTGCGCCAATTGCCACAAACGCTCGGCCTGGGCATCGGCATCGCCGAGCCCCAGATCGCGGGTCCGCATGCCGGTATCGCCCTGATCGAGATAGGCCACCACATCGCCGACATGCGCCCCCTCCGGGTAGCGGTCGAGGTAGAGCCGCATCAGCGCCGGATCATCGGCATTTGCCGCCACCTGCCACAAGAGCGTTTCCTCGGAAGCCGTCACCGGGCTGTTGTCAAAGCGGAATTGCCGGGTGAGCGAGGAGTTCTCCCAGGGGATCTGCCGCCCACCGGTGGCCGCCATCACATCGCGGCGCACCGACATCATCAGATCCGACATATCCTGCCCGGGGGTGTAGATATGGCTGAGCATGGCTTCGGTGAAAAAGCTGTTCCGTCCGGTGCCGTCATAGGCGACATTGTCGGGCTGGGTGGCATAGGCCACCAGAAAATCCGCCGCATTGCCCATCCGTGCGAGGCCGCTGGAGATCTGCGGCCCGACCGGCGTCTCCCCAAAGGGATTGTTGCGGCAGGCATCCAGAAACACCAGCCGCAGACCTTTGGATTTCTCCATCGCGTCAAGCACTTCGTTCACCGGCAGCGTCTGGGTGGCCACATCCTCGGCGCTGGAAATATGCGCATCCGTCGGCACCAGATAGTTCTGGCCGTTCACCTGAAACCCATGCCCGGCATAGTAGAACAGCGCCACATCCGACTGCGCCGCCGCCGCCTCGAATTTGGCCGCGAGCGCCTGCATCTGCACTTCGGTCTGATCGAGGCCGAGAAAGACCTCAAACCCCAGCCCCTCCAGCGCGATGGCAATGTCCGAGGCGTCGTTCACCGGATTGTCCAGCGTGCCCACCGCCTCGTAATGCGAATTGCCGACGATCAGCGCGGTGCGGACCTCGGCCAGCCCCGCGACACTGGTCGCGAGGTAACCGGCCAGCGCAAGCGCTGCGGCCCTGAACATCCCCGGCATTGCGCCCTCCGCTTACAGTTCGGCCACGCGCGACAATCCGCTGTCCACGCTGGCAACCGCCCCGACTATCGTCTCGATGGTCGCGGTTTGCAAACTCACAAGCTCGGGATCTTCCGCCCGGATCAGCGAGATCGCCTTGCGGATCTCGGATTGGGCGTTTTGCAGGGACCGGTGCGCCGCCCCCACCGCGTCGCGGCGGATCGCCTGCCGCTCGGCATCGGTGGTGGCCGTCGCCAGCCGCGCCTCGGCGGTGGCGCTGATGTTCAGGATGTCGTCGCGGGTGCCCCGGATGATGTCACCGACCGAGCCGAGCCCCGGGGGCAGGTCCTGCGAAATCTCATCCAGAGAGGTGGCAAACTGGTCCATGCTGTCGGCCAGACAGGCCAGATAGCGGCCAATATCCGCGTCGCTCTGCCCACAGGAGCGCGCCGCAATCTCGAGTTTGGTTGCGATGGATTTGACCACAACCAGCGTCTCGGTTGCAGGCTCAACTCCGGGGGCGACGGCAACCGTGCTGCCCGGCGTCACCAGCGTGGTGTTGACCGTATCCGCCGGATTGGGCAGCGCGCTCGGCACCGGGGGCGGCGGCGGCGCGATGTCCGGGGTGGGCGCGGCCACGGTCATCGTGCCCGCGACATAGGTGATGTCGTAATTGCCAAGGCCGGTGCCCGTCGCATCGCTGGCGGTGATGGCATAGGGGCTGCCATCCGCCGTGGCATCCGATGCCGCACCGTCGCTGGCCAGATCGACCATGCTCACCAGATCGCCCGAATAGGCCAGCCCGGTCACGGAAAACTCGGTCCCCGCGAACCCAAAACCATCCCCCTCGAACCGGCTCTGATCAAGGGCGGTGATGGTCAGTGGCGCCGCCACCAGAGTCAGCGCCCCCGAGACATAAGAGATGTCGTAATTGCTCAGCCCCGTGCCGCTGGCATTGCTGACGCTGATCACATAGGGGCTGCCCGCCACCGGCGCTCCGGCAGCGGCACCGCTGCTGGCGAGCGCCACGCTGTCCACAGAGTCCCCCGAATAGGCCAGACCGGAGGTGGTGAACCCGGTGCTGCCCAGCGACCGGCTGGGCCCATAGACACCGCTTTGATCAAGCGCGGTGATCGTCAGCGCCGCCGGGGTGACCGTCAGCGCCCCCGGCACATAGGTGATGGTGTAATTGCTCAGACCGGTGCCGGTGGCCCCGCTCGGCGTGATCACATAGGGGCTGCCCGCCACCGGCGCGCCCGGCGCCGCCCCCGCACTGCTGAGGGTGACCGCGGTGACGCTGTCGCCCGAATAGGCCAAAGCGCCGGTGCTGTAGCCACTGCCTGGCAGCGTGAAGCCCGGCCCGTAAACACCGCTTTGATCCAGCGCGGTGATCGTCAGCGCCGCCGGGGTCAACACCAGCGCCCCCGCAACATAGGTGATGTCGTAATTGCTCAGCCCGCTGCCGCTGGCCCCGCTCGGGGTGATGGCATAGGGGCTGCCCGCCACGGCCGCACCGGGCGCAGCACCGCTGCTGTCCAGCAGCACACTGTCAACGGTGTCAGAATAAACCAACCCGTCAACGCTGTAGGCGCTGCCGCCCAGCGCAACGCCGGGGCCGTAGACCCCCACCTGATCGCCCGCGGTCACCGTCAGCGGCGCGGGGGTGATCGTGGCCGTCGCGGGCAGCGAGACAACGCGGAACGCCTGCCCCTGCGTGCTGGTCGCGGTGGTTGCGGTCACCCCGAAACTGCTGGTGCCGACGGTATTGCTGGCAAAGGTCAGATCGGCCAAAAGGTCCGTCGGTGTCATCGTATCCGTCGGATCATCAAAGACATAGGCGCTGCTGCCCCCCGAAACGCTTCCCGTCGCCACGGCGGATTCCACCGTGCCATATTGCAGCGTCAGATTGTCCGGCAGCGCAAAGACCACTGGCGTTGTCGAGTAATTCACCGGGTAATAGCCGTTCGCCCCCGGCGCCCAGACCCCGCCGAAATCCCAGCCGGCCGAGGTGGCGAGAGTCCTGAAACCCGCGGTATCTTGCAAGGCGGAGGTGGTCAGGCTGGTGCCGCCCGCGCTGGTCGCCTGCCCGCTGGCCGTCGCATCCCAATAGGAGGCGGTGACGGTGCCTGACAGGTCGCGGCCGTTGAGGCCCCCTTCGGTGAAGCTGGCCGAGCCGCTGCCCTGGACCGCTCCGGTGGCGATGGAACGGGTGATCGTGCCGGCATTGGTGCCCGTCAGGCCGCCCAGCACCGCCCCGAGCGAGTCGCCGGTGGCCTGCACCGCGCCCCAGGCATAGGAATCCGTGATCTGCCCCGCCGCGTGATTGGCCCCGACCAACCCGCCGACAGACATCTCGACCCCGCCCGCGAAATTGTCGCCCGAGACCGTGCCGGTGGCATTCGAGCGGGTGATCGTCCCTTCGTTGATGCCCGCAAGCCCGCCAACGGCCAGTTCGGTCGCATAAAAATCCGCGTAGGTCAGATCCACCGTTGCCGTCGAGAAACTGTCGGTGATGCTGCCGGTGTTGGTGCCGACCATACCGCCCAGCGCCGAGCCCTGATCGCCGACAACCGATCCCGACACCGAGGTGTTGCGGATGGTGCCATTGTTTGTTGCCGCCAGAATGCCGCCATTGCCGAATTGCAGATCGGCATTTGTCATCCGCAGATCGGTGATCACCGCATTGCTGCCGAGGGTATTGAACAGGCCGCCTTCCGTCGCGTAGTCGAATTCGGTCAGCCCGTCGATTGCATGGCCCGCCCCGTCCAGCGTGCCGTCAAAAAAGCCGATGGGGTTAAAGCCCAAAGCGCCTTCACCGGTGTCGTCCCAGCCCGCCGTGCCGCTGGCATCAATGTCATTGGCCAGCACGAAATCAGCCTCGGTATAGAGCGAGCCCGCCAGCGCCACGAGGCCATAGGCATCCGTCAGCTGATAGGGATCGCCCGCGCTGCCGTCGCCGCCCAGGGCGCGCAGGAAATTCGCGCTGCTCGAGACCGCAAAATCGGTTGCCGTGAGACCCGGCAGGGTGCTGCCCAATTGCAGCCAATTGCCCTGCGCCAGATAGAACCAGCGCACATCAATGTCGGCGGCCGCCCCGGTGGTGACCGTGCCCGGCGCCGAAAAATAGAGCCCGCCTGCCGGGCCGGTGATCGGGCTGTTCAGGACGATGTTGTTGTCGGCGTAGAAATAGAGCGCGGTAAAGGCGGTCCAGCTCAGCGCCTCATTGATGGTGATATTGCCCGCATCCGTGCCCGAACCCGTGGTCGAGATGGTGACATCGCTGGTGGCAAGGTTCGCCTCAATCGTCGCGGCATCCGAACTGCCGGGCAGGGTGTAATCCACCGGATCGAGCAGCAGCATCCCGGTCTGGCCCTGCGGCGCGCGGGTGTCGGTCCGGCCGAAATAGCGAAGGTCATCATGACCCGAGACCTCGACAAAGCCGCCGTCGCCGCCCTCGGCACCGCCGCGCGCGCTGAATGTGCCGCGCGCATCGGTCAGCAGGTCTGACCACAGGATGATCCGCCCGCCATCGCCATTCGTCAGCGCATCCGCCCGCAGGCTGCTCGTGGCATCCATGCTGACCGTCTCAGCATGCGGCAAATCCCCCTCGCCCCGCGCATCGCCGCCAATGCGGATCGTGCCGCCGCCCGCCGCACCGCTGGCATTCAGGCTGGCCCCGGTCAGGCTGATATCCGCCCCGGTCACGGTGATCGCACCGCCCACCGCAGGCCGTGCAGGCGGCGTGGGAGAGCTGGCAGGCGCCGCCGCACTGACATCCATCCGGCCGCTGATGCGCACCGCACCGCCCGATCCGCCGCCGAGCACGATGGCCCCCGACTGGCCGCCGACGCTGCGCGCCTCGATCACACCCGACATGTTGATCGTCTGCCGTGCCGCATCGCGGGCGGTGGCGGCCATCAGCTCGACCTGACCGCCATTGGCGATGATCGTGCCGGAATTGCGCACCAGAGCGGTGGTGGCCGCATCATCGCTCTCGGAGGGCAGCGCCACCTGCAAAAAGCCGTCACCCGCCAGATCGAGTGTAACCTGCTCGCCCGCGCCCAGACCCACCCGGCCCATCGGCACCCGGATCACCCCGGCATTGTCCACCGAACCGCCCAGCAGCGCCGCATAGCCGCCGCGCAATGTGCTGATCGTGCCCTGGTTCACCACCGCGGCCGACTGACCGGTGCCGCCAAACCGCAACCGCCCGGCCTGAAAATCCGCGTCCGAAATGTCCAGCGTCGAGGCGACGAAACCGCCGGTGCTGACCTGACCGGAGGGGCCGATGAAAATGCCGTTCGGGTTGACCAGATAGACCTGCCCATTGGCGGTCAGGCTGCCATAAATCGTGCTCGTGCTGTCGCCGGTCACCCGGTTGAGCAGCGCCGCCGTGGCATCCGGTTGCCGGATGTCCACCGTGCCGCCGCTGCCGATGGAGAAGCTGTTCCAGTTGATCACCGCCGTATCGGTGCCCTGGGTGATGACCATGCTGCCCGGCGCGCCGGTGCTGATGCTGGCCGACCCGGCGGCAACCGTGGCCCCCTCGGGCAGCGCCTGCGCCCGTGCCGCCGTCGGGGCCCCCACCGGGGTCAGCGCGGTGCTGGCCAGCGCGCAAAGCCATAGCGCCAGCGCGCGCCGGCGCTGGGGTGACGCCCGCCTGACCGCGCAGCCAGGCTCAGAACCGGTAGTTGGCCAAGACGGCGATGCGATACCCATCGGGTCCATTGTCATCCCGCGCTCCTTTTCCGAGTTCAATCCTGAGCGAACCCGAGGTAAACGGATCGCCCCCCTGATAGTCGAATTTCACCCCCAGCCCGACGGAGGAGGCACGGATCCGCGCCGCTTCCACCGCGGTGGGCCGGGCATTGTTCACCTGACCATAGGCGCCAAACACATAGGGGCTCATTTGCAGCGGCACGGCGCCCACGGTGACCGGACGCGGCATCAACACCTCGCCCCGCACCACCCAGCCACTGTCGCCCTGCAGCTTGCCCGCATCAAAGCTCGACAGTTCCGACGCGCCGACGATCCCCAAACGCTCGCTGTTGGGCAGCGCGTCGCCAAAGGCGGTTTGCGCCCGCCCGCTCAGCACCATCAGGAATTTCTCATTCAGCGGCTGCGTGTAGCGCCCGGCGATCACCAGTTTGCTGAAATCCGGTGCCGCCCCCTGCCGCGACAACGGCAGACCCGTGCTGCCATCGCGCGCGCCCAGCCCATCCAGCCCCTGCGACAGCGACAGCGCGCCCTCAAACACCCCGCCTCTGGCGTTGCGCCGCATCCCGTCGAGCGAGGCGCGCAGCACCGACAGCTCATCATGATAAAGCCCGACCCGGCTGGCACCCAGCAGCAGGAATTGCTTGTCGCTCTGCCGATCCAGACTGACCTGACTGGAGAGGTTCAGATCGCGCGAGCGGATCCAGGGATAAAACAGCCGCACCGACAGACGCTCAAAATCGCTGGTGGTGGGGGCAAAGGCCGTATCCGGGGTGGATTTGCTCGAGGTGCCCTCGACATTCAGCGTCAGCCCGTTGCCCCCCAAGGGCAGCACAAAGCCCAGCGCCGCCGTGCGGTAGCGGGGCAGATCGTCAAACAACTGCGAGGGGTTACCGGAAAGGCGGCCGTAAAAAGTCTCGCCCATTTTCAGCGCGCCGTTGACCTCAACCCCGCTGGAAAAAGAATAAGTGCCCAGATCCGCGCCCAGCGTATCGTCCAGCCCGACAAAGGCGGTGACCGGCCGGAACTCGGCATCCAACAGCACCCGCGTGCTGCCCGGATCCTCGCCCGCGATCAGCGAGGAGCCGAGCGACAGGCCAAAGGTATCCCCCGCCAGCAAAAGCCGACGCTCAATATCGCTCAGCCGCAGAGCCTTGCGCCCGACCAACGGCGTGCTCAGCTGGCTCACACGGTTGCGCACCGGGCCGGGCACATTGGTGACATCGACGTTTTCGACAAAGCCGTTGATCACCTGCAGACGCAAGGTGCCGCCGTTGTTCAGCGTTTGCGGCGGCAGGACCACGCGCGCCAGCACAAAGCCCGCCTTGGCATAATCCGCCTCCAGCGCGCTGGCGGCCTTGAAAATCTCGGCGGCGGAAATCACTTGCCCGGCCAGCCGCCCGCGCAGCGCGGCACCGGCGGCGGCCATTTCGGGCAGTGCATCCTCGACAACCACATCGCTCAGCCGCACGAAGAGCCGGTCCGCCCCGGCGGGCACCGGACCGCCCGCGCGCCCGGACAACACCACCGGACCGGTCGGGCGCTGGGCCTGCGGCTCAAAACTCTGGGGGGTCAGCTGGCTGGCCGTCTGGCCCCAGCCCGCCGTCGCGCCGACCGCCATCAGCGCCGCAAGGGTCAGGGCAGGAAACCGGCGGTGCAATCGCGGCCCCGGCACAGCGGCAAGCCCTGCGGTCCGCAGTCTGCTTTGGGTCAAAACGCCACCCTCCCTGGTATCACCATGCCCTCACCCGGCAACTCTGCCTTACTTCCTTACGTTCCGTAAACTACGAACCGCATCCAATTCGCTGCGGCCCGCATTTATGGGCGTTTTCGCCACAGGGACGGCGCCAGCGCCCCCGCCGGCACCCCCGCCAGCGCCCCAAAACGCCGGGCCGCGGCAGAGCCTGCCCTCAGAACAGGCGGTCGGCCGGGGCTGACCGCCCGGCGACACAGAATCCCAGCCCTCAGAGCGAGCCGTCGGCCAGCCAAAGATCCAGCTGTTTGCGGCTGACCTCAAAATGCATGCTGTCCTCGCGCGACCAGGCGGCGCCCCAGACCCAGCCCTCGGTGCGGAAGAAATCCGCGAGGATGGTCAGGCCCAGCTGCGTCTTGCCATCGCCCAATGTGTCGAGCACCCCGTCGATGTTCAGATCCACCGCCAGCCCGTAGGAATGCGTCGACGCGCGCCCCACCGTGCCGCGGATCTGGCGCACGCAGAGCGAGCCCGCCGTGTTGATGCGGGCATAAAGATCGGCATCGGTCTTGCGGATATTCTCGAACACCCGGCGCAACGATTCAATCGCAGGCGCCAGCATCTGCACCCGGATCGGCCCGACATCCTCGGTTTTCAGCCTGGGCGCCAGACGGGGATTGGTCAGTGCCTGACACTGATCGTTCAGATCCTCCCGCGGGGGACCAAAAGTCTGCTCGAGAAACGAGGGCGTGGCCACGACCAGCCCGTCGTTCACATTGCGGCGGTTGGCGATCAGCACCACCTTGGCATAGGCATCAATGATGCCGTTCGGCCCGCTTTGCTGAAAAACCTCGGCGTCATCTCCGGCGGCGGGCGGTGCCGTCTCTTGCGAACCCGCCGCATATTCGGCCAGCGAATTGCTCAGCTCCTCGACCTTGATCTGCAGATCCTCGACCTGCTGGCTCAGCATCTCGATATCAATCCGCGCGCCGGAATCGATGGCCCCGCCCTCGGGCCCGCCTGCGCCCGGCCCGGGAAACACCCGTGGCAGCGCAAACCACAGCACCGGCGCCAGTATAATCGCGAACGCCACAATGAAAGCCGACAGCAAACGCATAGAGACAGGGAGCCTTTCCTTGGCGCGGGTGGCCTCCGGCCCCCGGCGTTGCATTCAAGCGGTCTGGGCGCTTGCCCCCCAAGATATATCTGCAACCCGCCAAAACGGCACGTTAAAAAAGTTGTCGCAACCGGGCCTCTGGAGTAACGTTCTTTCATCCATCCCCCAAGGCGATTTAGGAAAATTAGGATCATGTCCCAGCTTAAGCACTTAACCGGGCTGACTCTCGCGCTGGCCCTGAGCCTTTCCACCGCCGGGATCGTTCAGGCCCAGACCGCGACCGAACTGACCGCCGACCAGATGACGGAGGCGTTCAAGAAGCAAAAGACCCGTGGTCTGGTGTTGGTGCCCCCGGCCGCGGCGCCGGCAACCGACGCGCCCGCGGCCAGCGCGGCGGCCAGCGCCGAAACCGCCCCCGCCGCCGCAGCCACCACCAGCGTCACCGCCGCCTATCAGCCGGTGGACAAGGACCAGCAGGTCAACATTCAGATCAGCTTTGATTTCGACAGCGCCACCCTGCGCGAGGATCAAAAGCCGAAACTCTCGACGCTCTGTCAGGCGATGAAATCGGTGGATGTCTCGGTTTTTCAGATCATTGGCCACACCGACAGCTCCGGCTCTGCCGCCTATAACGAGAACCTTTCGCTCCTGCGCGCGCAGGAGGTGAAGCGGTTTCTGGTCAGCGATTGCCAGATCCCGGCAGAGCGACTTGAGGCGATCGGCATGGGCGAGCGTGCCCCCTATGACGCCGCCGACCCGCGCAGCGACCAGAACCGCCGCGTGGAATTTCAGGCGCTGGGCTGACCGCCCGGCACCCCGGCTGTGCCGCCCCTGCACGATCTGACCGCAAACGATCCGACTTCGGAGCGCCCATGATAGAACCCCGTCCCGGTGACGCCTTTCAACCCGGCGATCTGCTGAACAACACCTATCGGATCGAGGCCATATTGGGGCGCGGGGGCACCTCGGATGTCTACCGCGCGCGCTCCGAAATTTCGGGACGGCAGGTGGCGTTGAAGGTGCTGAAGTCGGAGTTTTCCGGCAATGACGATTACCTCGTGCTGCTCACGCGCGAGGAGGAGATCCGCGACATCCGCCATGATGCGGTGGTGCGCTATTCCGAGAATCACCGGACGCAGGATGGTCTGGTCTATCTGCTGATGGATTTCATCGACGGGCCGGGGCTGGACAAGAAGCTGAAGGAAGGCCCGATGGCCGCCGAAGACCTGCTGGTCATCTGCCGCCGGGTGGCCGAGGGGCTGCAGGCGGCGCACAGCCGCAACATCGTGCACCGAGACCTCTCGCCCGACAATATCATCCTGCGCGGCGGCGATCCGGCGCAGGCGGTGATCATTGATTTCGGCATCGCCAAGGACACCAATCCCGGCGCGGAAACCATCGTCGGCAATGAATTTGCGGGCAAATATGCCTATGCCGCGCCCGAGCAACTGGCGGGCAAGACCGACACGCGGACGGACATCTATTCTCTGGGCGCGCTGCTTTTGGCCAACTACCGAGGGGCGGCCCCCAACATTGGCCGCAACCCGATGGAAGTGTTGCAGAAAAAGGCAGAACCCCTCGATACTGCCGATCTGCCCGATCCCCTGCGCACCCTGATCGCCAGGATGACCGCGCCCAATCCCGATGACCGTTTTCAAAGCGCCGCCGAGGTGCTGGCCTATCTCGCGGCGCCCCCCGCCAGCACCGAACCGCTGGCCGGGCAAGTGGATCTGAGCGACGCCACCGTCATTATCCCGCGCAGCAGCGTGACGCCCAAACCGCCCGCCGCAGGTCCGGAGGTGACCATCCCGCCGGGCCCCCCGACCACGGTACCGCCCGCAGCACCGGCATCCGCCACGCCCGAATCGACCGCATCCGGTTCGAACGCGCCTGAAACGACCGCGCCCGAGCTGATCGTGGCACGCGCCCAGACCGCCCCTACCCCCGCCGCGCCGCAAAAGTCACGCGGCGGGCTGGTTGCGGCGGCGCTGGTCGGCCTCGTGTTGATCGGCGGCGCGGGCGGCTATGCGACCGGGCTGTTCGACAGCATCCTGCGCCCCGCCTACCCTCTGGCCGAGCCCTACACGCTGGTGATCGACAAGCCCGCCGAGGGTCCGGCCTCCGCCACCGGCAATGTCCCCTCCGAGGCGGTGAAAACCGCGCTCGATGCGCGGATGGCAGCAGTTTCGGGCAACAGCAGCCTGACCCTTGCCTCGGGCGCGATTGCGCCCAGCTGGGGCGATGATCTGCAAAGCCTGCTGGGTGCGCTTGACGGGCTCGACAGCTTCAGCCTCGCGCTGAACGGCAATCAGGCAACGATCAGCGGTGCCACCACCGACAAGGCCTTGAAAGAAAAGCTGCAAAGCCAGTTCGCGGCGGGCCTGCCCGGCGCGCTGACCGGCCATGCCGAGATCCGGCTGACGCAAACTTTCTTGAGTGCGGCACTGGTGACCCCGGTGCTGACGCAATATGCCGATTGCGGCCCGCTGGTGCTGGCCGACAGCCCAGCCACCGGCTTTGGCCCGCAGACCCCGATCGTGGTCACCGGCACCCTCGCCAGCGCCGAGGGCCGCGCCGCGCTCAGCGATGCCTTGCGCGCGGTGGCGGGCGAGCGGCCGGTGACGCTGGACACCGACATCTTGAACCCTTCGCTCTGCCTGATTGAGAATTTCCTGCCGAAAGCCCCCGCGAGCGGCATCAAGATCGCCTTTGCCAATGGCGATCAGAACAATGCCCCCAACCCGGACGGCGCGTTTCTGGTCGGGCAAAACCCGGTAATCGATGTGCTGCTGCCCGCCGATATGACCGGGGGCTATCTGTCGGTTTCGGTGCTGGATGTCTCGGGCAATGTCTTCCACCTGCTTCCCAATATCGGGCGGCAGGACAATGCGGTGGCGCATCTGCGCGCGGGGCAAACCGGCGAGGTCTCAGTACGCGTCGCCTATCCGATTGCCGAGGCGCAACAAAGCGGCGCGCTGGCCTTTACCGTGGATGACAGCACGCTGGGCAAAAGCAAGATCCTGGTGATCCATTCCGAGGGGCCGTTGTTTGACCAGATGCGGCCCACCAGCGAATCCGCCACCGGCTATGCCGAGGCGCTGCGCCTGCAGGAACAGGATGCCAAGGCGCGCATCACCTCGCTCGACAGCCGGATCCTGACCACCGCCAAACCCTGAACCGTCTGCGGGTGGCGGGGGTCAGAGGCGCCTGCAGGCGGCGGGGGGGTCAGAGCACGTCGACCACGATCACGCTGATATTGTCGCCGCCGCCGCCGGTGAGGGCGATCTGCACCAGCCGGTCGGCCACCGTCTCCAGCGGCGCCTGCGACAATGCCTCCTGCAGCACGGCGAAAGTGGCGTATTTGGTCAGCCCGTCCGAGCACAAAAGAAAGCGGTCGCCCGAGCGCAACTCGCCGCGCACCTTGTCCAGCTCAAGCGCATCGCCGACGCCGACGGCCCGGGTGATCGCATTGGATTGCGGCAGTTTTTCCGCCTCATCCCAATGCATCTGCCCCGAGAGCACCAGACTGGCCACCACCGAATGATCCACCGTCAGCATCTGGATCTGCCCGTCGCGCAGAAGATACAGCCTGCTGTCCCCCGCCCAGAGCGCCGCAAAATGCCCCTCGGCCATCATCAGGCAGACCACCGTCGCGCCAATCACCGAGACGCCGCGCGCCACCGCTTCGGCCTGAATGATCTCATGCGCTTTCTGGATCGCATCGCGCAGCGCCTGCATCCGCGCGGCAGGCGCGAGGTCGAGGGGAATCGTCGCGATCAGGTCGGCGATCAGGCGGCTGGCATAATCCCCCGCCGCATGCCCCCCCATCCCGTCCGAAACCACCCAGATCTGGTGATCGGGCAGCGCCAGCACCGCATCCTCATTCACTTTGCGCTTCAGACCGACATGGGTCTGCACCGAGTAACGCAGCATATGGTTTTGCGTCATGCCCACCCCGCCTCTGTTGTCGCCAGATCAAACAATCCCCGCATCTGCGCCCCGGCGGGCAGCGCCGCGCAGCGCATCTGATGCAGCGCGCCGTCGAGCACACTGCTCCACAGGCTCCCCCCCTCCCCGGCACCACCGGGCAGATCGGGCAATCCCATGTCTGGCAGTGCCGCCAGCGCCACCTCCAGCGCGTCGCGCGTCAGATCATCCTGCAGCGCCGTGAGCACCAGATCCTCCAGCGCCAGAAACAACGGCTCTGCCGCCGCGTGATGCGCTGTAAGGTCGGTGCCCGCCTGCAAGGGTGCCATCAGCGTCAGCGGAAACTGCCGCCCCACCCGGTCGACCGAGGGCATCAGCACCCCCGTCACCGCCTGTGGCCCAGCCAGCCCCGCCGCGATGCTGAAGCGCCAGATCGGCGCCGACATATAGGCCGCCTCCCAACCCGCCCCCATCGCCTGCGCCACCTGAACCATCCCCGCCTGCAACCAGGGGTCCCAGACCGCGACAAAGCCCGCCGGTGCGTTCAGCCGGAAGAAATCCCCCGCCGCCGGCATCTTGCCATAGGCCCCCACGCCCGCCGCCAGCATCAGAAAGACTTCGGACAGCTGAATTTCGTCAGCGCCGGCAGGGCAAAGGGGGTGATGACCGAGCCCGATTGCAGTTGGAAAAACGCGATGCGGCCGCCGATGCGGAAGATCACCTTCTTGCGGTCCGAAACATTGCTGCGCCGCACCTCTGCCGCCGAGAGCAGCCGGAACCAGGCCCAGGGCCCGTCCTTGCTGATCGCGCTTTCCGCATTTTCCGCCCCCGGCTCGAACGAAATCCGCGCCATGCCGACGCTGCCCGGCCAGGTGATCGCCACCGGATCCGGCACGCCATCGGTATGGGCATAGGCAATCTTTTGACCGTCGATCTCCAGCAGCACCGATTTCGCCTGCGGGTCCAAAGCCTCGGTCAGGATCTGGAATTTCACCGACGGCGCCGGGCCGTTGGCGAAGAACGCATCGCGGATCTCGGCCGCATATTGCAGCTGTTGCAAGACGGCGGGCGAGATGCCCAGATCGACATCATTCACCCGTTTCCAGGCCCAGGGCCGCGCGCGGGTGTCGATGTATTTCAACAGCCCGTCATTGACGAAACTGTCGATCAACCCTGCCGGACCAAACAGCTTCTGGAAATCCGCCAGCGCCACATCCGCCTGCGCACCATTGGCAAAGGGATAGCGGTTGCTCAGCGCCTGCTCGCAAAACGGCAGCACGGTCGCCTGCCAGCGCGCATTGATCGAGGCACGCGTGCTCTCCGAGGTCACACCCGAAGAACCGCTGGCGATTTGCGTCGCCCAGCGCTCCAGCGGGCCGGGGATGCGCGCCGCCTGTTCCTGAAACTGCTGCAACGCGAAGCCCTGTTCGGCCCCGCCGGTGGCGCCGCTGAAGCTCATCTTGTTCAGCTCCTGATAGACCAGCGTCAGCTTGCCCATCAGCTCATCGAGCTGCGAGGGCTGCCCCTCGGGCTTGGCCACCAGCTGATGCAGCCAGTCGAACCGCTCCTCGACATAGACCCCCGGCGCCTTCGGCGGCGGTCCGCCCGCGGTGCTGGCCGATTTGGCAAAGGCCTCGAGCAGCGCCTGGGACTGCACGTTGAGCGCGGATTGCAGCTCCATCCCGGCGATCTTGCCCACCCCCTCGCCAATCGCGGTATTGGCCAGAACCGAGCGGTCCTCGCTCAGCTTGGTCTCCTGCGAGATCGCCTCAAGGATATTCACCAAAGGCGAGGTGGGACCGGACAAGACATTGGTCACCTCCACCGCATGGCTGAGCGATTCCAGGGGGATAATGTCGATATCCGCCAGAATCCCATCATAGCGGGCGATGTAGTCGTTGTAATAGAGGTCGAGCACATCGCGGCTGAGCGCGGTCAGCGCCTGCTCGGTCTGCTCGGCCTCGCCACGCGGGCCGAGCACCCAGCTGTCACGCTGAATGCGGCGGGCGACGCCCAAAGCCTCGCCCAGAAACACCTCATTGAAGCCCTTGTAGGTGAAGATGCCATCGACGCCCTCCGTCAGCGGCTTGCCAGAGGACCGCACGAGCACCCGCGCCACGGCCGGCCCCCCCGCATCCGACACCCGCCATTTCGGCAGCGAGGTGGCGGCAGGGCTGTTGATGATGCCGTTATAGACGCGCTGCGCCAGCGGCATTTCCGACAAAAGCCCCTGCACCTGATCGACCAGCGGGCCGTTCAGCGCAATCTCCTGCATCGGCTGGCTGAGCAGCGCGTTCAGATGGTCCGCCAGATCGGCGCGCAGCTGATCGCGGCTGGGTCCGGCGAAAGAAGTAGACCAGTCGAGATCCATCCATTCCTTGACCAGATCGGTGTTCATCGGCCCCTGCAGGCCCAGCATCAGATAGACCTTCAGCGCCTCATACAGCACATCGGGGTTGTTCATATTGCCGCTGATCTGCTCTTCCAGCCGCAGCAAAAGCCGGGGCAGAAACCGCTGATTGAGCGCCGCACGATAGGTCTGCGCCGCCTGCGTGCCGATGACATCGCCCTGATAAAGGCCGTACCCGAGCGCGCCATCGGGTTCCGGATCCGACAGCACCGGATTGCCCGGCATGTCGCGAAGCGTGTTCAGCGCCGCCACCACCGGCGGCAGATCGCTGTCGCCCACCGGATTGGACGGCAGCTGCGCCGCTGCGGCCTGATAGGTGTCCAGCTGCGCCCCCGCCTGCGCGACCAGCGCCGAATTGCCGACAAAACTGCGCACCAAAAGCCCGCCCACCGCGAGCGCCACCAGCACGGTGGCGGTGACCGCCGCCCATTTGGTGATCTTGTAGCGCCGCTCCACCTTGTCATCCGCCGAGACCAGACCGGCCTCGGGGAAGACCACCTGCTCAAAGAGCCGGGTCAGGAAATACGAGCGTCCCGCCCCCTGCCCGCTGCCCAAAGCCTGCCGCCCGATGCCAAAGGTGCGCGCCATCGACATCATCAGCCGGTCGATCGGCGTGCCCTCCTGCGTGCCGGAGGTGAAATAGACCCCGCGCAGCATCTGCCGCTGCTCATAGCGGTTGTCCTGAAAGACTTCGGTCAGGAAATCCCGCGCCACCCGCCGCAGTGAGGCCAATTGTGAGGGGAACCCGGCGATCAGCGCCCGGCGCTGCGGATCGGTCTCGACCTGCATCCGGTCGAGCGATTGCGCATTGAGTTGCCCCAGCAGCAGCGCGAATTCCTCATCAAACCCCGCCACCGGCGAGGCCTCGGCCCGGGTCTTGTCGAGCGGCAGGGTGAAACCCCAGACCTGCTCGCGGTCTTCCTTGCCAAGATTGTCGTAGAATTCGGTGAAGCCCGCGATCAGATCGGCCTTGGTGAACAAAACATAGACCGGAAAGCGGACGCCGAGTTTCTCGCGCAGCTCATTCAGGCGGCGGCGCACGGCTTTGGCATGTTCCTGCTGGGTGATCTCATCGGTCAGCGACAGATCCGACAGGCTGATGGCGATCATCGCGCCATTGATCGGCTGCCGTTTGCGGTACTTTTTCAGCAACGCGAGAAAGCCGAGCCAGGCGGCATTGTCCAGCTGCGCATCGCTTTCCTGCGTGGTGTAGCGCCCCGCCGTGTCGATCAGCACCGCATTATTGGTGAACCACCAATCGCAGTTGCGGGTGCCGCCGACGCCGCCAATCGCGGTCTTGCCCATCTTCTCGGCCAGCGGGAATTGCAGGCCGGAATTGACGATGGCGGTGGTTTTGCCCGCCCCCGGCGGCCCGATCATCACATACCAGGGCAGATCGTTCAGATGTTTGCGGCCGTTCTTCGATTTACGCAGCTCGGCCATCGCGGTCTTCAGCTTGCGGCGAAGTTCGCCCACCTCGGTGCCCACGACATCTTCGCCGGTCTCGACACTGCCCGCGATATCCTCGGTCATCGCCTTTTCGCGGCGGCGGCGGATCAGAAAGATCATCAGCGCCACGAGGGCGAAAACGCCAAACAGCACGCCGGTGGTGATCAGCCGGTTCACCCAGCTGTCAAACGGCCGCCAGCTGTCGGTGCCCAGCAGCGGCCCGAAATACCAGACCAGCCCGGAGAGGACGGCCGCCACAAAGAACAGCACGAAATAGATCGAGCGGAACAGCGGGAAAAGGAAACCTCGAAGGATCATTGATCTTGCTCCTGCACCAGCAGCACTTCGATGCGGCGGTTGGTGGCGCGCCCTTCGGCGGTCGCATTATCGGCGATGGGCTCGGCATCCGCCCGCCCCTCGGCACTCAGCCGCGTGGGGTCGGTCAGCGCGCTTTCCATCGTGTTCATCACCGTCTTGGCGCGGGCCAGCGACAGATGCATGTTGGAGGGAAAGCGCGAGGACCGGATCGGCACATTGTCGGAATGCCCGGCGATGATCACCTTGCCCGGCTCATCGTTCAGCGCCTTGGCCACCCGCTCGATCGGTTCCTTGAAGCCCTTGGCGAGCGCGTCAGACCCCGAGCCGAACATCCCCGATCCCGCCATGCGGATCACCAGCGTATTGCCCTGCTGGAACACCGTCACCAGCCCCTCATCAATCTCGGGCTTGAGGAAAGCCGCGACCTTTTCGATCTGCGGCTGCGCGGTTTCCACCACCGGCGGCGGTGGCGGCGGCGCACGCCGCTCGAGCGTGGCCACCGGCCCCGCATCCACCACCGACATCCGGCCAATCAGATTTTCGGTGCGGTTGGAGAGCGCATAGCTCAGCCCGCCGAATTCGAGGGCAAGGAGGATGCCCGTCACCCCCAGCGCGATCCAGACCAGCCGCCAGGCCGAGAGCGCACGGAAGGGGCGCAGCACCCCCGCCCAATGCGGCGAGAGGTCACGCTCAACCGGGCCACGCTGCGCCGCGATGATCCGCGCGAGGCCGAGGCGGATCTGCAGATGCTTGTCCGATCCGCCCTGCTCGACCCTGAGCCGCCCCTCAAACCCCAGCGAGAGGCACATATAGATGAATTCCAGCAGGTCGAGATTGCTGCCCGGTTCCTGCTCCAGCCGCGCCAGCAGGTCATAAAAGCGATCACCGCCCACGGTTTCGCGGTGGAAGGTGGCCACCATCGACTGCACGCCCCAGCTCGACTGCCCACCCCAGGGGGTGTTCAGCACCACATCATCCAGCGTCGCACAAAGCGCATAGCGCGCCACCTTGACGGTTTGCGCGGCAATCCCCGCCTGCAAAGCACGGTTCTCAAAGGCGCGCAACTCGGTCACCACCGCCTCGCGCAATTTGTCCGGGTCCATATGCTGCGCGCGGTTGCGGATGCGGCTGATCAGCGAAAACAGCGGCGCGGCGCAGGCATTGAGCGGGTTCATCCCGGTCAGCACCAGCTCGCCCGCATCCCCGGTTGCCGGGGCACGGGGGGCCTGCGCGCGCGGCGCGGCGGCGGCGGCGGCGGGCACGCCAAAGGCATCAAAGCCAGCGCCCGGCGCGGCGGGCGGCTGAGGCGCGGCGGCAGCCGGTTCCGGCACACCCGGCACCGGCGCGGCATTGCGCCGTCCGCCCGGATTGGGCTTGATCACCGTTTTATCGGTGTCGAACGGTTCCGCAAACGGGTCGTTATCGCTCATCGCACTCCCCTCCTCAGGTGTTGCGGATCGCCCAGAGTTCCATCTTCAGCCCCGGATATTGCCCGGAGACATGCACCGCGACGCCACCCGATGTGGTCATTTTCGACCAATAGGGGCTGGCCGCATCCAGTTCGAAATAGACCACCCCGGCGTGATAGGGGATCTGCCGCGGCGCCACCGGCAAGGGGCGCAGGGTAATCCCCGGCAGGGCCGAATTGACCAGCTGCCGGATTTCCTCGACCGGGCCGATCTTGGAATGCCCGGCGAAATGCCGCCGCACATCCTCGGCCGGGATATCGGCGCTGACCGCCAGCACAAAACCCGCGCTGCCGATCAGTTTGCGGTCGGCAATCACGCCCACGCTGATGCCGTATTTCCGCTCTTCCAGCGTGATCGACACCGCCGTCTGCTCCAGCACCGAGCTGAGATATTGCCGCAAGACCCGGATCACCGGCGCAAAGCTCTCTTTCAGATCATTGTGCCGGTAGGGCGGGAATTTCGGCACCTCCTTGTCGGCGCTCATAAAGGTCGCCAGCTCGCCCGCCAGCCCGATACAGGCGCGATAGGCGGCCTCGGGGTGCAGGTTTTCGATATGGGCATAGTGCCGGAACACCGGCAGGGTGCGGTTCACCGTCATCAGGAGCAGGAAATCCGAGATTTCCGAGGCCCCCCGCGCCGGACCGCTTTCCGACATCCGCCCCGCCAGCGCCAGCATCCGGTGCGACAAAAGCCCCTCCACCTCGCTCAGGAAGCCGGTCAGCGTCGGGGCCGCGCGCACATCGGTGCAGGTGGGAATGAAACTGCGGTCCAGAAGGATCTCCTTGTCGGGCCGCACCTCGATGATCCGCGCCACCGGGATCGCCAGCTTGTCGGCCAGATCATCCACCGCCAGCGCGAATTGCAGCCGCAATTTGCCCACCCCAAGCGTGGTCGGTTTCTTTTGCTGGCTCATCACATCGGTCACTTCGACCTCGGCCGGGCGCAGGCGGCTGGCCGATTGCTCGGCCCCGCTCAGATCCACTTCGCTGGCCCCCTGCCGCCGCTGCGGCACCGTCAGATAGACCACGCAATCCTTGATCGACCCCGGCACCTCGAGCGCGGGCGGATGGTCATCCGCCTGCGGCACCCGGAACACCGTGCCGTCCTGCGTCAGCCCGGCACAGGATTTCAACGCGAATTGCCCCACCTTCAGCGCCTCATCGTCAATCTCCAGCGCGCTCACGCCCCAGGCATAGGGCACAATGCGCCGCGCCAGCCCCGCCACGAGCGCTTCGGTGTAACGGTCGGCCTGCTGGAAATGATGCGGCTGCAAAAACAGCCCCTCCGTCCAAAGCACTTTGCTGTCCCAGGACAAATCCGTCCTCCCTTCGTTTCTTCTTTGGCGCCCTGCGGCGCTATTTCAGCTTATCAAGCTGTTGCTTGTAGGCGCGCGCGAATTCGCGGCTGAACAATTCGTGGAAGTCGTTTTCCGCCTGATCCGAGATTTCGGCATACATCTTTTCATAGACCTCCCAGTAGCGGGCCTTTTTGCCTTTCAGGATGCTGCCCAGCCCGCCGGAAACCTCGATCCGCCCGGCCAGAACCTCGGGGTCAAGCTTGGCCAGCACGCCCTTCAGCGCCGCCTCCATCCCGGTCACCATCGCCATCTCATGCGCCTTGATGTCGTTCAGCGCCTGCTCCACCGCCGCCCCGGAGTCGAGATAGCCCTTGCCGGTCGGACGCACCAAAGCCTCGATCGCCTGCTCGGGGCTGATCGAGAATTTCAGCGGGTTGTTGCCGCCCGCGGAAATCATCGTCTGATCAATGCGGAACTCGGATTTGATCGAGGTGCGGGTCATCAGGATTTCGCGCAGGCCGGTGATCATCAGCCGCATCATCCGGCCCAGGCGGCCCATGGTGCCCGTCAGATCCGCAGCGTCGATGCGCAGCCCCTCGACCTCCAGCGCCGTCAAAAACGCCTGCGCGGCGGCCTCACTGCCTGCCGACGGGGCGGCAGGCGCGGTCGCGGGCGCGGCAGGCGCGATGGGGGCCACCGGCGGCGGCAGGGTTGCGGCGCCGGGTTTCGGGATCGCCACCGGCGCCACCTCTGCAACCGGAGGCACAGGCAGGGGCTCGGGCGGCGGCGGTGCTGCGGGCGGCACCAGAGGCCCTTCGCCGAAAATATCGTCAAAAGGGTCGTGCGGGATCGGCGCCGAAGCTGGCACCGGTGCTTCCGGCGGCATCATTTGCGTGACGGGCGGGGCGGCGACCGGAGCGGGCGAGGGCGGAACCGGCGCGGGGGCTGCGGGCTTTGGCGGTGTCGGGCTTAAGAGATCATCCCAGTCATCGGGGATCAGCGAGGGCGCCCGCTGCACCGGCGGCGCAAAGCTGTCTTGCGTGCCGGGGTTGTGCATCGGCAAGGACGAGCCACTGCCGCGCCCGTCATCCGGTGCGCGAAAGAAGGGATCAGCCTCTTCGCCCAGCGGCGGCAACAGATCCTCGAACGGATCCGGGCGCTTGATCTGCCCCGGCCCTTTCGGCCCCGCCGCATCGCCCAGAAGATCATCGAGGAAATCCCCGCCGGGGCCTGCGTCATCCAAAAGCGACAGCGGATCCGGCGCGCGATCCGCCCGCCCGTGCGACACTGCCCCCGGCGCGGCGGGCGCGACCAGAAGGTCACCGAAATCGGGGATGCCGCTCTCGATCTCGACCACCAGCTCATAGCCGCCCAGGCAGATCACATCGCCATGGCTGAGGGGTGTCGGCACCCGGCCCAGCGGCATTTTCGCGTAATTGAGGAAGGTGCCGTTGGTCGAAAGATCCACCACCACGACATTGCCGCCGTGATCCTCGATCACACAATGGCTTTTTGACAGCATGCGGTCGGGATCGGGCAGCACCAGATCATTCGCCGGGCCCCGCCCCACGGTCAGACTGTTGCCCTGCATCCGGACAGGACGAGCATCACCGGGCAGCATACCCGAGGATTGGAATTTCAACGTAACGGTCATTCTTGCAGATCAGCCCCCAACCAAAACCGTGAATTCGCCCAAGAGGATCATGCCGCCGCAGGCACAGATGTCGGTGATCCGGGCGGCGGGCATTTTGCCGATCAGCACCGTCATCGAGCCTTTGGCAATCGGATGCGGCGGTGCCGCGGCCAGCATGTCCGTCACCCGCGCGGCCGGTCTTTTGCCGACCAGCACCGTGGGGCAACAGGGCGGCGCAACCGGAAGCGGCACCGGCAGCACCGGCGGCGGCGGGATCGAGGGCAGCAAACAGGCATGCAGATCGCCCACCCGCGCTTGTGGAACGCCCATGGCTCAGCCCTCCCCTGTCGTTCCGGCGGCCTCGGCCACCTCCAGTTTGCCATTGCCGCCGCGGCCGATGTTCACCGCCCGGTCGATCAGCAGCTGACCATATTCCGCATAGCGATCCGCGTGATGCCCCAGCGCGGTGACCACCACCCCAAAGGCGGTGATGGTTGCCGCCCCCAGCGGCGCGGGATATTGCGCCAGCGCCTTCGGCCCCAGCGTGCCGTCGGAATAAACGACGCTCAACGCGCAATTCACCGTCTCATCCTCCGGTCCGGCCAGATCCACCGCCTCTTGCGCCGCAATCCGGTTCTCGGCGCTCGGGCGGAACACCCAGGCCTCGGCCGCCAACAGCGATGGCGTGGCGCTTTCAGGGGCCGCCCCGACCATATCACGCGCCGCCAGACAGGCCCACCAGACCCGTTCGCGCGCGGGCAACAGGATGGACAAGAGGCGCAAGAGATCAATCAGCGCGCCCTTCTCGTCCAGCTCGGCCAGCACCACCTCCGCGGGCGCACTGGCGGGCGCCACGAGCGGGGTTTTCAACGTCACATTCAGCTCGGCCAGCCGCTTGGCCACCGGCCCCTCGGGCAATTTCACCATGGATTGAAAGCGCGTGTTCACGAGGTTCATCCCTAGTTGATCATGGTCATGCCGCCCTTGAGGGTCAGCATGCCGTCGCCCTTGACCGTGGTGATCGGGCTGGAGATATCCATCTTGCCATCGGCTTTCACTTCAACCACCGGCGCTTTGATCGTCACTTTCGCGGGCTCAAGCTTGATCGAGGAGGCGCCGCATTTCAGCTCTATCGACGACATCGCCTCCATGCTGATCTTGCCCGTCGAGACTTTGACCGTCAGATCGCCCATGCTGACCGTGGTCGACTGGTTCCCCTGTGAGATTGTCACCGTCTGATTGCCGGTCTCCACCGTCTGGGTCTGATGGCCCTTTTTGATCGTGGTGTCCTGATTGCCCGTCTCAACCGTGATCGTCTGATTGCCCTTGGCGACCGTGGTCGACATATCCCCGTCCAGCACTTTCTCGGTCAGGTTATTGTGCACGGTCAGCGTCAAATCGCCTGCGTCTTTCTTGTCGCCGATGGTCACGGTGGCATTGTTGCGCACCACCTGTTCATAATCGCGCTCAGCCCGGAACCGGACCAGCTCTTCGTCCTTTTTATCCTCGAACATCAGCTCATTATAGCCGCCCCCGCTTTTCGAGGAATTGCTGATCATGCCCGATTGCGTCGCATTGTCCGGATAGGCATAGGGGGGTTTGTTGTCGCCGTTATACAGCATCCCGGTGCAGATCGGCCGGTCGGGATCACCCTCCTCGAACTGGATCACCACCTCCTGGCCAATGCGCGGCACCGCCGCCATGCCCCAGCCCTTGCCCGCCCAAGGGGTAACGACCCGCACCCAGCAGGTGGTGGTCTCATCCCTGGTTTCCGTGCGGTCCCAGTGGAATTTGACCTTGATGCGTCCCTGCGCATCCGTCCAGATTTCCTCGCCCGCCTTGCCCACCACGATGGCGGTCAGCAGGCCGGGAATCTCCGGCCAGGGCGTGCGCAGCGGTGCCCGGAACTGCACGGTGCTTTCAACCGCCTCAAAATGCGCGCAATAGGTCTCGCGCGCGTCCAGCAGCACGTCGAGCGCCGGCTGCAGCGGCGGCCCGTCCACCGACTGAAACCCCGCCGCACTCTGGATGTAATGCACGACGCCCGTCACCAGATATTCTTTGCCGCCATATTGCGCATGGCTGTAAAGACCGTCTTTGGCAAAGGTAAAGGTCCGCCCCGCCGCCAGATCGCGCAGGTTGCCAACCCCCTGCATCACCCGATGCGCGGCATTGCGCGCCTCAAGCCGGACCTGTGCGCGCAAACCGCCCAGCGCCATATCCTGACCAAAATGGCCCGGATGATCATAAATCTCGTAGTCGCCATAAGGATGCTGCGCGGTCAGCGTCGTCTTTTTGCGCACCGTATTCGGCTTTGGCTGCAGAAAATCAAAATCCGCCAGCTCGATCCGCCCGGTGGTGATCGCCTGCCGCGTCCGAAATTCCCAAATGTAGTCGGCAGCGTGCAACGACTGCTGGTTGCGGTCGGCGATGAAATCGACCTGCCGGGGCGCTGAAATCGGCTTATGCGCCCCCTTGCCATCGGCCAGCACCAGGGTGCCCAGCCCATCCCCGCTTGCCTCATCGAAATCGACAAAGTGGTAAAAGCCCTCTTCCTCCATCAGGCGCGAGATAAAGTCGAAGTCAGACTCGCGGTACTGCACGCAATAGTCGCGCAGCGGGCCGGTTTCGCTCTGCCGCATCTTGAAATCCGCCAGACCATGATCGCGCAGCACCTCCTCGATGATCTGCCGGGTGGTCTTGCTCTGAAAGATCCGGCTGTTGCGGTTGCGGGTCAGCATCCACATGCGCGTGCGCAGCTCCAGCACGATATGGCGCATGCCCTTTTGCAGGCCGCGGTCCTCGACCGAAATCACGATGCCGCGAAAGGACCGCGTCTTGCCCGGCTGCACCTCAACCTCGATCACCATGATCTGGCCCAGAACCTTGGCAATATCGACGGTGCGGTCGTTCCACAAAATCTCGACCTGCATCTCCGTCAGCGTGCTCAGACGCTCGCGGATGATCGCGCGCTGCATCTCCATCTTGGACGTGTCGAAACCACCGGTGAGCGACAGCGGATTTTCAGCCTTTTTCGGTGCCATCAGATGTCCTTTCTCATCACGGCGTGTGCCACGCCCGGGTCGTCACAGCTGCGCATCACATCTCGGCCAGCAGGGCGGCCAGATAGGGATCCATCTCTTCCGCCCCATCCTCCTCCGCGCCCTCTGCCTGCGTCTCGTCGGCTTCCGTATCATCGGCTTCAGCATCATCGGCTTCTGCATCGTCGGGCCCGAAGCTTGCCAGAAACGCCGCGAGATCGGCATCCAGATCGGCTGCCTCTTCCGCAAAGGCCGCATCCTCTTGCGGTTCGTCATCTTCCGCCGCCAGAGCTGGTGTCGCAACAAATGTCACAGCGCCCGGCCCGGCGCCGGGTGGAGAGGCGGGCGGCCTGATCCCGGACCACCGCCCCAGCAATGTTGCGCCGTTCAGACCGTTAAAGCTGCCCAAGCGGATCTCATCACGGCCCTTGATCGCCAGCACCGGCATAACCCCACGCTGGAGGGAATGCTCATGCAGCGCAAGGCTGATGTTGCGTTCGGTGCAGGGCAAGGCCAGCTGATCGCCGAAACGGTCGCGCATAATCTCATAGGGCATATCGCCCAGCACCATCTGCGTGCCAAGTTGCATCGCAGGCCCGTTCAGGCGGAAACTCCGCGCCAGCAGGATGGCCACCAGCACCGCAGGATTGGCCCAAAGCATGCCGCGCAGCCCCTCTTGCGGGGTGAATTCCTCAAAAGGAAAGGCCGAGATCGGATCCGAGACCTTGCCATAACTCCGGCGCAGCAAGAACCGGGGCGACGCCAGCCCGAGATAGCCCGCCTCGGGCAGCGCCCGCAGCGCGTCCCAGCTTTCGGCGACCCGCGGGTGCCGCTCTTTCTTGGGAATGTCCAGATAGGCGGGCGAGAGGGCGCTGACAAAGGGCGCATCCACATGCGCCGCCAGCCGCGCGATGCGGCCCAGCAGCTCGGCATGCGGCGGGGTTTCCTCAAAGCTGTAGAGCCCGATCAGCGCCGAATAGCCGCCGCGCCCGCCCGGCGCCAGCGGCGCGCCGGTCAGCAGCTGCGCAAGGCCGCTGTCGGTGACATCCTCCGCCGCGGCCAGATCGGCGGCGATCTCTTCGGCCGAGATGTCATAGAGCATGATCTCGAGGCTGTCGTCGGTTTCCACCTGCCGCGCCAGAAGGTCGAGCATCCGCCATTGCGCCTCAAGCGCCTGAAAATCGGGATGGTGCAGCACCAGCCGCATCGCCTCGGACAGGGTGGCATCCACCGCCTTTTGCAGGGCCGCGACATTGGGGTCGGGCAAGGCACGGACATGCGGCCCTACGATGCGCGCCAACAGATCATCCAGCGGCGAGGCCTGCTGCAAATGCCCGGAAGTGTCGCCGATCAGCCGCTGAAAATCGCTCAGCCGCAGGTCAGCCCGCAGGCTGGCGCCGCCCGACAGCCGCGAGGGCGGTGTGACCTTGCGCCCGAAGGCTGCCCCCCAGGCCTCGAGCTGCCGCACCGCCGACTGCGCGGTGGCGCCATTGGCCAACTGCCGTTTGAGCGCAGAAAGGCCCGCAAAAATCTCAACCCGGTCAAAGAGTTCATCCGGGTGCAGATCATCCAGACCGCGCAGATCCACCGCGATCCCCGCCCCATCCTTGCCGATCGGCAGCACAAGGCGGGTGGCAAAGCCCTCAATGACCTCTTCGACCGTATCGATATCGAGCAGGATCGGGCGCCGCGCCGCCAGTGCCGCGCCCGCCTCCACCGCGCCCCGGGCCGCGCGCCCGGTGAAATCGCCAAACACCGCGATCCGGAAACGGCTGCGGTGCAGCCCCTCCGGCGCCGGGCGGGCAGCACTGGCGCGGCCAAAGCTGAACGTGCCGCGGTCGCTGAGCCTGATGTGCCCTTTGTCCTCATCACCCATGTCGTGCCCTCCCTGTTGCCCTGGCCGTGCCGCGGGCCGGATGCTGCGTGCCAGCCCAAAGAGCCGGACCCGCCCCCGCAAGGGAAGGCTGACCCAAACCCCCAGCGCCCCGCCGTCCCCACCGGAGACCGCCTTGCGCCGGAAAGCCCGGGCCCGCCGCCGTCATCCGCGCGCCTGCGATTTCAGGCCTGCCACTTCGCTCCGCAGCGCCCGCATCTCGGCGAGCAATGCCTCCAAACGCTCTGCCGAGGCGATGGACTCGCGCTCGACAAATTCATGCAGTTTCTCAATCTCGGCCTCGGTCTCGACCTCCACCGCCGATTGCATGGTGTTGACCAGCAAACCGATAAACAGGTTGAGCACCGAAAACGCCGTCAGCACGATGAAGGGCACAAAGAACACCCAGGCATTGGGATGCACCTCCATCACCGGCCGCACGATCCCCATCGACCAGCTTTCCAGCGTCATGATCTGAAACAGCGAGTAGAACGAACGGCCCAGCGTGCCGAACCATTCGGGAAAGCTCGGGCCGTACATCAGCGTCGCCATCACGGCGAAGACGTAATAGACGATGGACAGCATGATGATGACCGCGCCCATCCCCGGCAGCGCATCCAGCAGCGCCTGCACCACCGAGCGCATCTGCGGCACCACCGACAAGAGCCGCAGCGCCCGGATCACCCGCAACCCGCGCAAGGCCGACAACTGGCCCCGGTCCGGCATCAGGCCGATGCCGACCACGATCAGGTCAAAGATGTTCCAGGGATTGCTGAAGAACTTCAGCCGGTAGGCGAAGACCTTGAGCAACAGCTCGCACACGAAAATGCCCAGCACGATCTGATCGACCAAAAGCAGTTCTGGGCCGATCTTGTCCATGATCGTCGAGGACGTCGACATCCCCAACGTGATCGCGTTGAAGATGATAACCCCCATGATGGTGTTTTTCACCACCTCCCTTTCGACAAACGACTGTGCTTTGCGCCGAAGGCCGGGTTCCAGGGTCATGCGCGCCGTATCCAAGTGGTTTTACTCCCATGATGTCAAAAAAGCTCAGGCAACGGCATCAGCCACGTTCTCCACCAGATCCTTGACGGTGGTGATGATGTCCATCAGCCCTTTGCCTTCTTCCATAAGGGTACTCTTGTCGAGTTCGGCAATCTTTTGCAGCGTGGTACGGTCATCAATTTTCAGACCATTGCCCTCCATCACCGCCTGAATCTCGGCCAAGAACGCCTCGCGCTCCGCGAGCTTCTTGTTCAGCAGCGCGCCCTGCCGTTTGAGGTTCATGCATTCCGCGCCGATCTTGACGCCCTCTTTCAGCGTCTTGTTCGCGCGCATCGCCTTCATCAGCTTGTCCGCCGCCGCCCCCAGCGCATCCGCCCGGTGCATGGTCTTGGTCGTGTGCTCGCGGTAGAATTTGCGGGCCTTTTCAATGTCGGCCAGCCCGCTTTTGATCTTTTTCACCGCAAAATCAACGATGCTGCCCAGAATGGCCTTCGGGTCCTTGCCCTTGGTCACTTCCGTCCCCGCCGCCTTGATGGATTTGCCAAGCTTGCTCAGCGCCTCCAGCGGCGCCTTGAAGTCGATCTTGCTGCCGAGGTCATCCAGCCCCTCGCGCGCAAGCGCCTGTTGCAGCGCGCTTTCGCGCAGCTTCAAGAACGCCTTCAGCGCGGCTTCCAGATCCTTGCGCAGCTTGGCCTCATCCTTGAGCTGCTGCTTGACCTCCATCCCCAGCTTGTAAACTTCCATCACGATGGTCTTGTACGAGGTGACCTCGGCCCCGTGGCTGGCCACCAGCACCGCCACCGAAGAGGCGATCTTGATCACCCCGACGGTGACCTTGACCGCCGTCTTGACCCGCGCCTCTTTCAGCAGCTTGTCCTTCTGGCCCTCTTCCTTCAGCCGTTTCTCCACCGCCTTTTGCGCGGCAGGCTCGGCCGAGGCCAAAGCATTCTTGATGCTCATGTTCGCGTCGCGCAGCATCTGCTCGGCCAGCGCGAGGTTCTTTTTCGTCGGCTGTTTCATCAGCGCGTCGATTTTCCCGTCGAGGCGGATCGCCTCTTCGGTGATGATCTTCTCGTAGTCGAGCATCACCTTGTCGGCGGCGCTCTTCAGCCGGTCCATCGCGGTGCTCGGCACCGGCTTCGGCGCGGTGAGCATGCCAGAAGTGGTGACCGAAATCACCACATCCGCCCGGTATTTCGGGATATCGAGGTATTTCAGCTTCGGCTTGCTGCGGATCAGATCCACAATCGGCAGTGTCGCCGTGGTGACCGTTGTCTTCGCCATAATCGCTACTCCCTGATACGCTGGCCCGCATTGCGGACACCAAAACCATCCCGGTTGCCGGGAAACGCCTCCTTGTCTTCGCCCGCCACCGCTGTCACGGCCGCGGGCGTCTGATCACTCCGGCTCAGCTGCTGAGCGCATAGGTAAAGTTGCCCTCGGCCACATCGACGCCGACGGCCGTCACCTCCTGCCCCTCCATCAGGCGGCGCAGGAACATGCCCGAGATGTCCGGCAGCATGGTGTTGGTGACAATCGCATCAATCATCCGGCCGCCGCTTTCCAGCTCCTGACAGCGCTCGACGATCAGATCGACGACGGCATCGGTATAGGTGAAGGGCACGCCATGCGCCTCTTTCACCCGCTTCTTGATGCGGTTCAGCTGCAGCCGGGTGATGTCGGCGATCATCGAGGGGCTGAGCGGGTAATAGGGAATGGTGACAATCCGCCCCAACAGCGCCGCCGGAAAGACCTTGAGCAACGGCTCGCGCAGGGCTTTGGCGATCCCTTCGGGCTCCGGCATCAGGTCGGGGTCGGAACACAGATCCATGATCATCTCCGAGCCGACATTCGAGGTCAGCAGGATCAGCGTGTTCTTGAAGTCGATCACCCGGCCTTCGCCATCCTCCATCACGCCCTTGTCAAAGACCTGAAAGAAGACCTCATGCACATCGGGGTGCGCCTTTTCCACCTCATCCAGCAGCACGACCGAATAGGGTTTGCGCCGCACCGCCTCGGTCAGCACCCCGCCCTCGCCATAGCCGACATAGCCCGGCGGCGCGCCTTTCAGGCTGCTGACCGTATGCGCCTCCTGATATTCCGACATGTTGATGGTGATGACATTCTGCTCGCCGCCATAAAGCACCTCGGCCAGCGCCAGCGCCGTCTCGGTCTTGCCAACGCCGGAGGTGCCCGCCAGCATGAAAACCCCGATGGGTTTATTGGGGTTATCCAGCCCCGCACGGCTGGTCTGGATGCGCTTGGCGATCATCTTCATCGCGTGATCCTGACCGATCACCCGCTTGGCCAGATGGTCCTCCAGCGTGAGGACCATTTCCAGCTCATCCTTGACCATGCGGCCCACCGGGATGCCGGTCCAGTCGCCCACCACGCTTGCCACCGCCTGATGATCGACGATCGGCAGGATCAGCGGCGCGTCGCCTTGAACCGAAATCAGCTCGGCATTCGCCGCCTTTAGCGCCGCCATCAGCGCGGCCCGCGCCTCGGGCGTCAGCGGGCTGGCCGCCTCACCCGCCACGACGGGCGCGGTGCTGGTCGCATCCACCGGCGCCCCGCCCGCGCGCAATTGCGCCCGCAGATCGAGGATCTTTTCGACCACCGCCTTTTCCTGCTCCCAGCGCGCGGTCAGGCCCAGCAGCCGCTCTTCCTCATGCGCCTTGGCCAGGCCCACTGCTTCGCGCCGGTCGTCCACCTCGTAGCCCGCCGTTTCATCACGGCCGATGATCTCCAGCTCGGTGTTCAGCGCCTCAATCCGGCGGCGGCAATCATCCACCTCGGCGGGCACCGCATGCTGGCTGACCGCCACTCGCGCGCAGGCGGTATCCAGCAGGCTGACCGATTTATCGGGCAATTGCCGCGCCGGGATATAGCGCGCCGAGAGCGTCACCGCCGCCTCGATCCCCTCATCGAGGATCTGCACCCGGTGGTGTTTTTCCAGCATCGAGGCGATGCCGCGCATCATCAGGATTGCTTTCGGCACATCCGGCTCTTCGACCTTGATCACCTGAAAGCGGCGGGTCAGCGCCGGGTCTTTCTCGATGTATTTCTTATACTCGGCCCAGGTCGTCGCGCCGATGGTGCGCAAAGTGCCGCGCGCCAGCGCCGGTTTCAGCAGATTGGCGGCGTCACCCGTGCCCGCCGCCCCGCCGGCCCCCACCAAAGTATGCGTCTCATCGACGAACATCACGATGGGCGTCGGGCTGGCCTGCACCTCATCGATCACCTGCCGCAGACGGTTCTCGAACTCGCCCTTCATGCTGGCGCCCGCCTGCAACAGGCCGACATCCAGCACCAAAAGCCGCACATCCTTCAGCGCGGGCGGCACGTCGCCCCGCGCGATGCGCAGCGCAAAACCCTCAACCACCGCGGTCTTGCCCACCCCCGCCTCACCGGTCAGGATCGGGTTGTTCTGCCGCCGCCGCATCAGCACATCCACGATCTGCCGGATCTCTTCATCGCGGCCGACAATCGGGTCAATCTCGCCCTTGCGGGCCTGTTCGGTCAGATCGGTGCAATATTGCGCCAAAGCCTCGCCCTTGCCCATCGCGCCGGGCGCCATGGCGCTGCTCGCCTCGCCCGGAGAGCCGCCGCCGCCAACATGGCTGCCGTCCTGCGCGCCAAGATTGTCCTCGGGCGAGCCATCAACCACCCGCAGGAAGTTATCCGCCAGATCATCGGCCCCCACCTTGGCCAGTTCGGGCGACATCGTTTGCAGGATGTTGCGCAGCGCCGGGGTTTTCAGCATGCCCAGCATCAGATAACCGGTGCGCACCTGCGACGAGGAATAGAGCAGCGAGCCCCAGACCCAGCCACGCTCCATCGCATCCATCAGATGGTCCGAAAGATCCGAGATCGTGCTGGCCCCGCGCGGCAAAGCATCCAGCGCCCGGGTCATTTCACTCGCGATACGGCCGGGGTCGAGTTTGTAATGCTGAATGATCCGGTGCAGGTCGCTGTCCTGCAGGTTCAGGATCTGATGCAGCCAATGCACCAGCTCGACATAGGGATTGCCGCGCATTTTGCAAAACACGGCAGCGCTTTCAACACCTTGATATCCCAGCCTGTTCAACTTGCCAAACAGAGCCACGCGACTGATCTCGGTCATCTCTTTCTCACTTCCCTGTTCGGCCCTTTGGGCCGGTTACTGTGCGCCAATCACCGGATAGAGATATAAATCCGCCGCATCCGGCCTTGGCCCATCATTGTCATCCCGCGACCGTATCCAGCTTGTGTGACCAAGCCGCGTCGCGCCCCCCAACCCTGCGCTTTCCGCCCCCTCGCGCGCGAGGCAGGCGCGCGGCACCGCATCGCCCGCCAACACCAGATTGATGTCCCATTCCAGCGCATCGCCCACATAACTGCGCACCACCGCCGTCAGCCGCGCCAGCGCGTCACCGCCGGGCAACAGGCGCTGATAATCGGCCATCGAGACCGGGCCGATGATCAGCCGGAATTTCGCGGTGCGCGACCAGACCCGGGTGCCGATGCTGGTGCCCTGCCCCAGCCCCGCCGGACGGCCCAGTTGCCAGGTGTCGCCCGGCTCCAGCTCGAGCCAGGTGCCGACGAATTGCTGCACCCGCACCGGCACTTCCAGAAAAGCCGAGACGATGGCCACCAGCCCCTCGGGCGTGCGGGTGCCCTGCGCCAATAGCCCGGTGAAATGCCGCCGCGCCAGATCGGGCATCGCATCGCGATCCGCAAAGCCCGCGCCGCGGTAGCCCGCAAAGGCCGCCACCTTTTGTTCAAACGGATCATCGCCACGGTCGAAACTGGGGGCCGGACGCGCCGAGGACCAGGCACGATAGAGCAGCCCCATCATCCGGTGGGTGATCATGTCGACAAAGCCAACAAAGGTGCCGTCGCGGTGGTTGCGCTGCCGGTCGCGGGCAAATTCCGTCAGATGCAGCGGCAGCGGGCCATGCGGGCCAAACAGGCCAAAGAACCGGTTGGTCAGCCGCCCCGGCGCCGCCTCGGTCGGCGGGGTGAAGCTGCGCAGGGTCGAGGGCGGAAACGCCAGCTCCGGCGCCTGCCCCAACCGCACGCGATCCTCGCGCGGGCGGCGCGAGGTTCCCAGGCGCGGTGCCCCGGAATATTCGGCTTCAATGATCCTGAGGGCCTGAAAAACGTGATGTTCTTCAGGCTTTTCCGCCAAGCGGGCGAACAGGCTCAGATCATCCGGGCGAGGCCCGCCTGTGGTCGCCATCGTGCGATTTCCCCCCGTCGTTCCGTCTTGATGACGGTTTCGGTAAAACTGTTGATCGTCACATATTTGCGGAAGAACCGCTCCATCACCGCGCCAAGGACGTAGACGCTGGTGCCTTCAAAAAAGCTGTCGTCAAAGCCGATGGAAATCTCGAGGCCCCGCACGGCGGTCGAGAGGACCTCATCGCTCATCCGCCGCACGATGGGGCGGCTTGAGACCGAGACGATCCCCTCCAGCTGCTTTTCCGTCACCCGGTTGCCCAGGGGGGCATAAATGCCGATCAGCTCACGCAAGGCCTCGGCGGCATTTCCCTGCCCGGTCTCGGCGATGGAGAGGTAATTCAGGCTGAGATGGCTGATGAGGCGCCAGGCGGTATCGCCCTGCGCCAGCGTCGAATGTGGTCGCGTCGGCGGCACCGGCGTGCGCACGCCGCTGACCGGCCCGCCGGACGTAAGTTGAAACGTGTCCGCATCGCCGATGCTCAGAAGCAGCGGCAGATCGCGGTTGGTGCAGAGCGCCTTGACCGCCAATTGCCCCAGCCCCGCCGAATAGGGCACCTGCTTGCGGTCCACGAGCGTGAGATAGACCTCGGAGCCGAGATAGGAGGTGCGCACGCCGCGCAACCGCTCTTTCTCGGTGCGCTGCCGCATCTTGCGGCTGATCGTGTAATAGGCCGGATGATTTTCGCCCGCCGCCGTCAGATCGGTGGCCGAGTAAAACGGGCGGAAGACCACATCCTCCTCGCCCTCGCCGCTGATCCCCAGCACGCTTTGCAGCTGATAAATCTCGAAATCGAGCCCGGCGGTGCGGGCGGGCACCACATGCTGCTCGGTATCACGGGTGGTGATATGCACCCGGTCACAGCGCTTTTCAAACAGGTTCACCGCCGGCACCGCATGCAGCAAAAAGGCCTCGGGCGTGACCGCTGCCGCCAGTTGCCGCCGCCCGTCGCGCAGCAGGATATAGATATCCACCTCGGCGCCCTTGGCCTTTTTCAAGGCCGGTTGCAGCCCCTGCAACTCCACGAACAGGAACCGCTCGGGCATCGCGAAATATTCCTGCAGCAGGCGGTAGCCGTCGAAACTTTGGCGCGGGGTGGGCAGCAAGGCCTCTTCGCGCTCAAACCCTTTCGGCACCACCGCACCCTGCCGCAAGGACATCACCCAATCGTCGCGCCGGTCGCTGGAGCGTGCGGTCAGCCCCTGGGTCTCGGTGCAGAGAAGCTCATGCAGGGCCCAGGCATTGCCCGCCTGCCGGTCGAGGTGCAGCACCAGCCGGTCCATCGACAGTTCCGAGATTTTCTCGCCATTGCTGCGGCGCAGGCGCAGCCGGATCCCGGCCCGCGCCTCGACATCCCGCGCCACGCCAGCGGCCACCAGCTCGCCCCGCCCGTCGATATATTCCGCCTCGACAATTTCCACCGGCCAGAGCGTCACATCGGCGGCGGTGCGAAATTCACAAGGCGTCTGTTCCCCCTCGAGCAGGCGGCTGCGCAGCGTGCTTTCGCGCGGGATCAGATAGCCGTCGTTCAGCGCCGCATTGCTGGCATCGGGGGTAAAGGCCGCGATCATCATCGAGGGCGTCGGCGCGAGGTAATGCGGATAGACGATCTCCAGCAGATTGCTGGTGAAGGTCGGGAATTGCATCTCCAGTTCCAGCTGCACACGCGCTGCCAGAAAGGCCACCCCCTCCAGAAGCCGCTCGACATAGGGGTCGAGCACCTCGATCCCCTCCATCCCCAGCCGGGCGGCGATTTTCGGATAGGCCTGCGCAAACTCCGACCCCATGTCGCGCATGAAGGCCAGCTCGCGTTCGTAATGTTGCAAAAGGCGGGTGTCCATCGGCGGTCAGATCCTCCGCTCGATGTCGAGTTGTCCGGTGGTCACGTCGATCTTGCTGCGCAGATAGAGCTCGAGCGGCATCGGCTGCGCCCACATATCCCCGCGAATATCAAAGGCCACCTGACTGTCGCTGCCCTTGTCCTCGCTGTGCAATTCCACCCGCAGCGAGCCCGGGATGATCCGCGGCTCAAACGCCAGAATAGCCCGCTCGATCGAGCGCCCGATCAGCTCGGCGCGCAATCCGGTGGCAAATTCCCCCGAGACCTCGCGCACGCCGTAATTCAGCACCGATTTGCGCACATGCGGGTTCTCATCGGTCTCCAGCAGGCTTTCGATGCTGTTGGTGTTCAACAGCCAGGCCAGATCGCGCTGGATGATTTCCCGCAGCCGGACCACATCAATCACCCGCGACTCGCGGGTTTCCTTCAGATTGCCGGGGTCCGTGTCGGTCAGCCGGTCCAGCAGCGAGGGCTGCAACCGCTCGATCAGCGTGTTATTCGCCATGCCGCGCCCCGTCCCCCGCACCGGTTCCGGCGGGCGGGTCAAACTCCAGCCTGCGGATGTCCAGCAGCGCCACATCCGCCTGATCGGTGGTCAACAGGCGCTGGCCAAGGCCGGTAAAGGTCTCATTCCCGGCATCCGCCCAATCCGTCGCGCGGGCGAGCTTTGCCGCCGCACTGCCGGATTTCGGGGTGCCCGCATAGCGGGTGGGGATCAGCGCCACCACCTCGCCGCCATTGGCCAGCGTCAGCGTCGCCGCCGTCCAGACCGCATCGCGCAGATCGCTGGGCGGGTCCATCTCAAGCTTTTGGATCTGCGCGAAGGGCAGCCAGAAATAGCGGCCGTTCACCACCACCTCCAGCACCGGCCCCAGCCGCATATCGGCATCGGCAATCCAGGCGAAAGCGGTGCCATTCACCCGGCCCGAACTGGCGGGCGCCGCCGCAAAGGCACGGGCGCGCAGATCGGCGGCCTCGGCGGTGCTGCCCTGCGCCAGAAGCTTTTGCGCCTCAATGAGCAAGGCGAGCCATTCGGCAGGTTCGCCAAACACCAGGGGGGCTTTCTCGCCCGCGAAAACCTTCTCGCGGTAGACCTCGCAGATGATCGCCTCGCGGTAGGTCTTGGCCATCAGCTCGGCGGCAGGGTCCATCTCGGCGCTCAGCTTCAGCTGGGTAATCGCCCGCTTCCAGTCGCCCAGCACACAGAGCAGCTGAAACAGAAAGATCCGCAGCTTGGCATCCGCCGGTTTGGCCCGGATCTGTGACTGCAAGGCCGCCAGCGTGGCGTCCAGATCGCCGGATTTCAACAGATCTTCAGCGCTCATGGAATCTACCCCAACCGTCGGATTTCAAAGACTTGCCGCACAGGGCAAGCAAAGCCGGGCGCCAAAATATCCCCTTGGCGCCCGATCTCAGCGTCAGACCGAGAGCGACGCCGTGTTCTTGACGCGGCTCCAGCGGGTGACTTTCGGGGTGCCCATTTTGCCGGTTTTGTCCTGCGCGAAATAGGAGATTTCGATCGCCCCGAACTGGAACACGACCGTCTCATTGCAGACGTCATCGCCATCCGAGCCCGACCAGTTGATGTCCTGCACCATGACCATGCGGAATTCGAACTTCATGAAGGTGGCACCGGATTTATCCCCGGCGCCGCCCGAGCGGCGCAATTCGATAAACATGTCGTCGAAATGCTGGCCGGTGACCAAGGCCTGGAACAGCCCGGTCGAGGCGGTGTCGGTCTTTTTGGTGACGGTGAATTCTTTGAACGTCGCCTTGCCCGCGCCGCCGCCGCCGGTGATCGAGCCAATGTTGATCACGTTCTGCGCGCCCAGCTCGAACGAGAGAATCTCGCAGGCCTTGAGCTTGGCCATATCGTCATCCTGGGTCTCGCCCGGAATGCTGGATGCGTGGGATTTCGAATAGAGGAATGCGTCAAACGACATGTAAAGTCTCCATGGTTGAGGAATGCGGACCAAACCGCGCTGCCCGAACGGACCCCTCCCGGTGGTCCGCGACAAAGACACCCCCCACGGGATGCCAGATCTGCCTGCGCCTCAGCCGAGACGCCGTCTTCACGCCCGAACGACGGAGAGCAGGCCGGGCCCACCCTCCGTGCAGATCGGGATTACCCCTTTTCGGAGGGCAATTTCGACACCAGCCGCAGCGAGACCGACAGCCCCTCAAGCTGGTAATGCGGCCGCAGGAAGAACTTCGAGGTGTAATACCCCGGGTTGCCTTCGACCTCTTCGACGATGACCTCGGCTGCCGCCAGCGGGCGGCGGGCCTTTTCCTCATCCGGCGACGTGGCCGCCGAATAATCCACGTATTGGCTGACCCATTCCTGCAGCCAGCTTTGCATCGCGTCCCGGCTCTTGTACGAGCCGACCTTGTCGCGGACGATGCATTTCAGGTAATGCGCAAAGCGGCAGGTGGCGAAAAGATAGGGCAGACGCGCCGCCAGCGCCGCATTCGACGTGGCATCCGGATCGTCATATTCCGCCGGTTTGTGCAAAGATTGCGCGCCGATGAAGGCCGCCAGATCCGAGTTCTTGCGGTGAATCAGCGGCATCATTCCATTCTTGGCCAGTTCCGCCTCGCGCCGGTCGCCAATGGCAATTTCGGTCGGGCATTTCTGATCGACCCCGCCATCATCGGTGGCAAAAGTATGCGAGGGCAGATTGGTCAGCGCGCCGCCGGATTCGATGCCGCGGATCCGCGAGCACCAGCCATATTCCTTGAAGGACCGGTTGATGTTGACCGCCATCCCATAAGCGGCATTGACCCAGCTGTATTTCTCGCTGTCGGCACCCTCGGTGTCTTCCTCAAAGGCGAATTGCTCGACCGGTTCCGTCTTGGCGCCATAGGGCAGACGGCCCAGAAAGCGCGGCATGGCGAGGCCGATGTATTTGGAATCCTCGCTGTCGCGCAGGCTGCGCCACGAGGCATATTCCGGCGTCGAGAAGATCTTGCTCAGATCGCGCGGATTGGCCAGTTCCGACCAGCTGTCCATCTGGAAGAGCGTCGGTTTTGCCCCGGTGATCAGCGGCGCATGGGCGGCGGCGGCAATCTTGGCCATCTCGCTCAGCAGTTCGATGTCGGGCGGGGAATGGTCGAAGTGGAAATCCGCCACCAGCGAACCATAGGGCTCACCGCCGAACTGACCGAATTCTTCCTCGTAGATTTTCTTGAAGATCGGCGACTGGTCCCAGGCCGCCCCCTTGAACTTGCGCAGGGTCTTGTGCAGGTCCTTTTTCGAGACGTTCATCACGCGGATCTTCAGCATCTCGTCGGTTTCGGTGTTGTTGACGAGATAGTGCAGGCCGCGCCAGGCGCTTTCGAGCTGCTGGAATTCGGCATGGTGCAGGATCAGGTTGACCTGCTCGGTCAGTTTCTTGTCGATCTGCGCAATGATGCTCTCGATCGAGCGCAACGCGTCATCCGAGATCAGCTGTGTGTTGGCCAGCGCCTGTTGCGCCAGCACCTTGACCGCGGATTCAACGGCCGATTTGGCCTGATCGGATTTCGGGCGGAATTCCTTTTGCAGCAGGCTCTCGAACTCGGATGAGCCGAAAGCGGTGGCCCCTTGCGCCGTCTGGACCTGAGTTTGTTCTTCGGCCATGTCTTACTCCTGCTCGGATTCGGCGCCCGGCTTCGGCTGGGCGGCAAGGGTCTTCAGCAAGGCAGGATCCTGAATGATCTTGTTGATCAGCTCTTCTGCGCCGGTCTTGCCGTCCATATAGGTCATCAGATTGCTCAGCTGGGTGCGTGCATCCAGAAGCTCGCGCAGCGGCGCCACTTTGGCGGCAATCGCGGCAGGCGAGAAATCGTCCATGCTTTCAAAGGTGATATCCACCGCCAGATTGCCCTCGCCGGTCAGCGTATTGGGCACGGTAAAAGCGGCACGCGGAGCCATTGATTTCATCCGGTCATCGAAATTGTCGACGTCGATTTCCAGAAACTTGCGGTCGGCAATCGCGGGCTGTTCCACTTCGGACTTGCCGGCGAGATCGCTCATCACCCCCATCACGAAGGGCAGCTGCACCTTTTTCTCTGCCCCGTAGAGTTCGACGTCATATTCGATCTGCACACGCGGGGCCCTGTTTCGTGCAATGAATTTCTGTGAGCTGTCGGCCATGTTCTGTCCCTCGGGGTTTCACCAGTTTCGGTTGAGAAAGGGCCGGATGCCGCGGGGCGCCCGGTTTGGAGAAGAATATTACCTGTCAGTCGTCATCCTTGATGCCGCCGATGCGGTGGACCTCATCCAGCCCGTCATGCGCCATATCGGCAATGATGGTCAGGAAATCGGCATTCACCAGGCGTTTGGCCCGCGCCAAGAGGATGGGCACCGGGCTTGAGGGCTCACAGCGCGCATAATAGGCGGTGATCCGGTCCAGCATGCGGATCACATCGTCAGAGGTGTTGATGGCCCCGGTCCCGGCAGCGGCGGGCGCCGCCCCCGAAACCGTGCCGCCGCCTGCGGGGGCCGCGGCATCGCTGTCATCGTCAGGCGCATCCGCCAGGGGGCTTTCCCCGGCGTCGGCATATTGCGTCAAGACGCGGCTGATCGCGCGCAGGGTGGTGGTCAGCCGGTCAAGCTGCGGCCCCTCGCCCGGCGTGTGTTCGACGAAAACCGCATCGATCGCGCGCACATCGGCAATCGCCGTGGTCACCGCCGCGGCCAAAGCCTGCAGCCGCGCAGCGTCACTGTCGTGAAACGCCGCGGCCAGCGCCGAGGCGTCCGGCACATTCTCCATATCGGCCGCCGCGGTGGCATTGCCCTCGGCCACTTCGACATGGCGCAGGCTCATCTTGCCGAAGGTCCGGCTGTCGGTCAGCGGTGCGCGCCGCAGCGCCCGCAACACACCGTCGGGATTGGCCAGCCCCTGCACCGCATTGATCCGCATGGTGGCATCGCCATCATCCTCATCCAGCTCGGGATGCGCCGTCGGCCAATAGTCCTGCAACAGGGCCCGCACATAGCCCAGCACCTCGCCAAAAGCGACCAGACCCTTGGTGTTCAGCACCGCCTCGGCCAGAAACACCGCGGCGCGGATGTCATGGCTGCGCTGCAAGATGGCATGGGACAATTTCACGACGGCCGGATAATCCGGATCTTCGCCTTTTTGGATCTGATCACCGACCTGACGTTCTTCCCCGTGCTGAGCGGTCAGCTCAAGCTCGATGAACGCCGGATCATATTCCAAGTTCTCCCCACTCGGAACGTCGGCGCTGATGGGCACCAGCAACGCACTAAAATCCATATCCCCCCCCGAAGTATGTCCCTCGCCCTCTCCGTGACTTGAACAAGTCGGGCTCTTCATTGCGGGCCAAGGCCCGAGGACACACCGGTTTTCTGACAATCGCCTTCAACGGGCACACGAAGGTCAATTTGCCAGATCAAAAAATTACATTACGCGAAGTAAAGCTCCAACAATTTAAGGTGTCAATTCTTATTCAGGGAATGCGTCTGCGGCGGCCACAGGCCGGGGCAGGTTCCGCAGGCCCGGAGGGCACAAGCGGCACGGATGCGTCAGCCCGGCCTGACGCAAAGCGGCGCGGGCGGTTATGTCAGATGCGATGCATTTAATTTTCGGCCGCCGGCGGCATCACAGCCGGAACCGCCCGAACATGCCCGGTTTTCGGGCATCTGCCGACACAAAACAACCGGAGGGAGGTATCACAAAAATATCCCCCGTTCTGCGCCGGGCGCGCTAGCATCCGTTCACGAGATCAGTGCGAGGGGGGAAATCCGCATGAACGCCGCCAATGCCCGTCAGGGCCAGATGCCTGGCCGGAGTCCCGCGCCCCGATGGCGGCATCCGCTTGCCGCCCTGTTCTGCCTCGGCCTCGCCCTGACCGCCGCGCCGCAGACGGGGCAGAGTGAGGAAATGTCGGGAAAACTGGGGGTTGAGCTCAACAAGCTGGAGCCCGCGACCGGCGGTGGCTGTCAGGCCTATTTCCTCTTTCGCAACGAGACCGGCAAAAGCTTTGAGGCCTTTGAAATGAGCCTCGCCGTGCTGGACGCGAAAGGAGTGATCGACCGGTTGCTCACGGTCGATGCGGCTCCCCTGCCGGTCCAGCGCACCACGCTGAAGCTGTTTGCGATCCCCGAACTCGCCTGTGACAACATCTCCGAGATCCTGCTGCATGACATGGCCGCCTGCCGTCCGCAGAATGAGGGAGAGACGGATTGCTTCCCCTTCCTCGCGCTGGACAGCAAGGCCAGCGCCGCCCTGGTGCGCTAGCGTGTCGGGCCTGATGTCGATGGTCGGTGCGGGCGGGCCGATCATTCTGGTGCTGGTGGTGTTGTCGCTGGCCTCGCTGACCATCACCGCGGTCAAAATCCTCGAACTCTGGCCGGTGCGCTCGGGCGAGGCGGCGCGGGTGGCGGCGCTGGCCGATTGGGCGGCGGGCGCACGCGACGCGGCGCAGTCCCGTCTGGCGGCGGGCAAGGCCCCGGCCGACCGGGTGATGGGCTATGCGATGAGCGCGCTGGTGGCGGGCTATCGGGGCGCGCCTTTGGTGAACGAGCTGACCCGGCGCGGCAACGAGGAACTGGCGCGGATGAACCGGATGATCCGGCTGCTGGAACTGGTGGCGATGATCGCGCCGCTGTTGGGGCTTTTGGGCACGGTACTGGGGATGATCCAGTCGTTTCAGGCGCTGGCGATGGCCTCGGGCGCGGCGAATGCCTCGGTGCTGGCGGGGGGGATCTGGCAGGCGCTGCTGACCACGGCGGCGGGGCTTCTGGTCGCCATTCCGGCGGCGGTGGCGGCGACGCTTCTGGCCGGGCGGGCGGAAAGCGGCGCGCAGATGATCGAAAGCGCGGTGGGGCAGCTTCTGCTGATCGAAGAGCGACCGGGCGGCTGATCCCGATGCAAAGCGCCAGCCCCCTGATCCTGAAACGGCCCCGCGCGCCCAAAGCGTTGATTTCGCTGGTGCCGATGATTGATGTGATGCTGATCCTGCTGGTGTTTTTCATGGTCACCTCGACCTATCTGAACCTCGACATGATCCCCTCGGTCAGCCCGGCAGAGGCAGCGGCCGAAGCCCCTGCACCTGGCATCACCGCCACGGACGGGGCCGCGCCGCCGCTCTTGATCCGGCTGGGGGCGGATGGAATGCCCGCGGTGCAGGGGCAAAGCCTGACGCCCGACGCCCTGCGCGCGCTGCTGCAAACCCGTCTGGCCGCCGCCCCGGCGCAAGAGGTGCTGATCCTGCCCTCCGGCGCGGCCGATATGCAGGCGCTCGTCAGCCTGCTTGACATGGCGAGCACGGCGGGTGTGCGGAACCTGAAAGTGGTGCGGCTGGCGGCAACGACAGCGGCAGCCGCGGATGCACCGCCGCAGGGCGCAGGGCCCCCAGACCCCACGGTGCGTCCATGACACGCAAACGACTGAGAGGTAAAACAAAAGCGGCGCTGCGTTGTCTGCGGGTCACCCTATTGCGGGCGAGGGCCACCGCATGAGAATCCGCCGCCCCCTGCCCCGGCATCCGCCCGAAACCATCGTGGCGCTGATTGATGTGGTGTTCTTTTTGCTGATCTTTTTCATGCTGATCGGCCGCATGGACGCCTCGGCCCCGTTCGAAGTGCTGCCCCCCCGGGCGGTGAGTGGTGCCGATCTGCCCGCAGGCGGCGTCATTGTGGCGATCGCGGCGGATGGCGATCTGGCGCTCGATGGCACCGCGATCCTGCCGGGGGCGTTGTTGCCCGCCCTGCGCGCGCGGCTGGCGGCCGATCCGGCGCTGCCGATCCGGGTGAATGCCCATCGCGCGGCGCAGCTGCATGACGTGCTGCCCTGGATGGACCAGATCGAAGCCCTCGGCGCGCGGGATGTGGCGCTGGTGGTCACCCCGGGCGACCTGCCGGGGACACCATGAGCGGGGGGCAGATAAGCGGCACGGCGGCCGGGCACGCGGTGCGAGCGCGTGAGGCGCCAGACGCCACGCCCGCCGGACGCGCCGCCCGCTGGTCGCTGGGGCTCGGCGCCTCGGTGATGCTGCATGGCGGCGCGCTGGCGGGGCTGTTGTGGGCGACCGCCCCCCGCCCGGTTGCGGTACAACCGCCGCCCGCAAGCCAGATCAATCTGCAAAGCTACGCGGTGCCGGAAAGCCGCGCCGAACCAACCGCGCCCGAGACGGAGACCGCCCGCCCCCGCGCGGCAGAGGCCACCGCCCTTCCCCAGCGCGAAATCCGGCAATCGCGCGCCACCGCCGACCCGCTGCCGCAGGTGGCCACGCAAGCGGCGGAAACCACGGGACAAACGCTGCGTCTCAGCGCCCCAAGCGCCCCGACACAGGCGGCCCTGCCCCCCTCCGCCACCCCTTTGGCCACCGCGGCTCTGCCCAGCACCCTTGCCGCCGCCGCGAGCGCATTGCCAAACGCTGTCGTGGAAGCTGCCCCGGTGCCACAACCGCCCAGCGCGGCACCGCTGCAACCGCCCTCAACCCATGCCCGCGCGGAACTTGCCTTTGATGCGGCAGGGGCGGCGGCGGTCGATCCCCTCTCGGTCACCGCCTATCAGAGCTTTGTCGCGCCGCAAGATGCGGGCGCGGCGGCAACCGATCTGCGCGACAGGCTGACGACCCTGCTCGCCGCCGTGCCCTGCGCGCGGATTCAGCTGAACTTTGACCCCGCGACCACAACTCTGACCCTGACCGGCCATGTCCCGCAACCGGGCGCCGCGCTGCCGGTGATGCAGGCCCTGCAGGCGCAGATGGGTCAGAACATAGAGGTGCGCGATCAGCTGCAGATCCTGCCGCCCCCCTTGTGCAGCAATCTGAGCGGGATGGCGGCGGTTGGGCTGCCACCCTCAACCGATCAGATCACCAATCCGCTGCTGCTCGGCGACAGCACCCAGACCCGCAGCTTTCACTTCACCGAAGGGGAGGCCCTCGTGCTGGCGCTGCAGGGCGCAGACTACGATGCCTATGTGCAGGTGGATTATTTCGACGCCGCCGGTCAGGTGCTGCATCTGGCCCCTGCCCCCGGTGAAGGACTGAGCAAAACCCCGGCCCATGCGGCACTGACCATCGGCGCGCCCGCACCGCTGCCCGCGGGCGCGCCCGGTCTCTTCATCCAGATCGCGCCGCCCTTCGGGCAGGAGCTGGCGGTGGCCTTTGCCAGCTCGAGCCCCATAGACACCCGCAACCGTCCGCTGAGCGAACCCGCCGGACCCTATCTGGACTGGCTGCGCCAAAGCATCACCAAGGCCCGCGCCGCAGACCCGGATTTCAAAGGCGAATGGGTGTATTTTCTGGTCGAAAGCACCCCGCGCTGAGTGCCGCTATTCCGCGCGGCAGCCCCCCGCCGCCCAGGCCCGCAGGTTCAGCTTGAGCCCGCCGCCCAAAGGATGCTCCTTGGCCAAAGACCGGGTGGCGTTTTGCGACATATACACTTTGCCCTGCGCGCACAGGGCTTCTTGCGTCCAGCTGTGGCAGGTGGCGCATTTCTGCCCCTTCCACAACTCATCCGGCAAGCCTTCGATTGGCGCATAGAGCGGCGCGCCCTCGATCAGATCCGCGATGCTGTGGCCCAGAACCTCCGCATTGCCGACGGTCAGCGGCGAGCGGAAGGTGACATCGCCCGCGTCAATCACCGGCGGCGGCGCGGGCGGCTCGGGGGTCGTGGCGGGGGTGACCCCCGAGCCCACCGGATCCTTGCTGGCGTTCAGCGCAATCGCCGCCAGTTCTTCGCGCGCAATCTCGGAGAAAGTGCCCGCGGGATAAGCCTCAAGGTAGAACGCATAGGCCGCCTGCGAGCCTTCGCGCTGCGCCATTTCATACAGGCGCTTTTCCGCGCCTCTCGGCTCGGCGGGCGGAGTGGCGACGGCCAGTGCCGGGGTGAAGATGAAATTGGTGGTCAGGGACGAGCTGTCCCAGGGCGTCTGCCGTCCGCCGGTTTCCTCAATCACCGCCACGCGGACATTTTTCAGGGTCTGCTCAATCGCCTGCCCTGGCACGGTCATCTGCGTGACCAGAGCGGCGGTGAAGGGGCTGTTGCCGTCCAGCCCGTCCATGGCCACCGCCCCCGGCGCGGTCGCATAGGCCAGATAGGTGCCGGTGGGGGCCTTCATCTCGGCCAGACCATTGTCGTTGAACTCGGGAATATCCGAGAAGGGGTTGTTGCGGCAGGCATCCAGCAGGACGATGTTCACCTTGTTGCGGGCCGAAAACATCTGCCGCAGCACCGATTGCGCCTCGACCGCGACCAGATCAAGATCGGCGGCATCGCTGAGCGCCACATCCACCGGCAGCAGATAATTCGAGCCGAAACTCTGCACGCCGTGGCCCGCATAGTAAAACAGCCCCGTCGACTCTGGCCCCGCCTCGCGCAGATCGCGGCCAAAATCGGTGATCGCCCGCCGCATCTGCACCAGCGAGCTGTCGCTGAGCAAGGTGACCTTGAACCCAAGCCCCTCCAGCGTCTGTCCGATGGCCGCCGCATCGCGGGTGGGATTGTCGAGCGACGAGACGGCCTCATACCCGGAATTGCCGATGACCAGCGCGATGCGCGGCTCGGCCTCGGCGCGGCCCATGCCCAACCCGCAGGCCAGCACGACCAAAAGCGCGCCCGACAGTTGGGTCAGACCACGAAGAGCAACAGAAAAAAGGCGCAATTTTCGGACCATTTCGCAGTTCGGGAACCAGATCGGCTGAAATTAGCATGCCCGTCGCCCCGACAGGTTAACAGTGCTAATTTCACCTGGGATCGGGCATTTTCGCCCTCGATTGCAGGCGCGGCTGCGATCAGGCTTGCCACAAGCCCCGAAACCGCCTGTACTCAGCATGGGCAATCCGGATGCGGGACCTTGCCCCCCGCCACTGAGGGAGGTCGCCTGTCATGCGTCATCGCATTTTGTCCGCCGTGGCAGCACTGGCGCTGAGCTGTGGCGGCGGGTTTGCCCAGACCCTGGACCCGTTCGAGCATGGCTGGACGCTGGACCCGGCGGCTTCGGCGATCCGTTTCCTCTCGGTCAAGAAAAACTCGATTGCCGAGAGCAGCACTTTTGCAACATTTTCGGGGGTGATCGGCCCGGATGGCAGCACGAAACTGCAGATTTTGATGGATTCCGTCGATACCAAGATTGATCTGCGCAATGTGCGGATGCGCTTTTTGTTTTTTGAAACCTTCAAGTTCCCGGAGGCAACGATCACCGCGCATCTGGAGGCGGAGCAGCTCCGCGATCTGCCGCAACTGCGGCGCAAGGTGTTGGATCTGCCTCTCGTGCTGACCCTGCATGGGGTGGAGGTGCCGCTGACCGCGCAGGTCACCGTCACCCTTCTCGACAATGACCGGGTGGCGGTGAACAATTCCGCGCCGCTGATCCTGCCCTTGGCGGAATACAACCTCGAGGAAGGCCGCGCCAAACTGCAAGATGCCGCCGGGGTCGACATCCTCCCCTTTGGCTTTGTGAACTTCGATTTCTTGTTTGACCGCAACCAACCCGGCACGCCGATGGCCCCCCTGCCGACCGCCGCCGTGGCGCCCGGCGCTGCCGCGCTGGAAACCAAGGGCGATCTGGACCATGACGCCTGCGTCGGCCGGTTCGAGATTTTGTCGCGCACCGGCAATATCTATTTCAACGCCGGAAGTGCCCGGCTTGACCCGCAATCCGCGCCGCTCTTGGACAGCCTCTTCGACATTGTGCGCCGCTGCCCCGATCTGCGGGTCGAGGTGGGCGGCCATACCGACAGTGACGGCAGTGATCGCGAAAATCAGCGGTTGAGCCAGCGGCGCGCACAGGCGGTGACCGACTACCTTCTGGCCAAGGGCATCGCCGCCAGCCGGTTGGCCACCGTAGGCTATGGCGAGGCGCGCCCGGTGGTGGAAAACTCCACCCCGGAGAACAAAGGCCGCAACCGCCGGATTGAATTCGTGGCCATCGGAAACTGAGCGCCGGGGCCCTCAACCGCGATGGCGGGGCGCCCGTCCCTGCCCTCCGGGGCCGCGCCCGTTGGCCGCGGGGCTGACGGCCCCGGTGGCCAGAAAACCGCTGACCGCGGGGGGAGCCTGGCGTCATCTGGTGCGGCATGGTTCCCCAATTGAAACGTCTGACACCTGCGCCGCTGTCAGTGAAAATTCGCCTGAAAGGACGTCGCGGTCAGCGAGACATGCGCGTCCAGCGGCGGGTGCAGCTCAAACGCTTTCGGCTCGCGCGCGAAGTTCCAGAGCCGGAACAGGGACCATTCCGAACGCCGCTCCTCGGCCACGGCCAGCTCGTTGCGGCTGATATGAAAAGGCGTGCGTTCCCAGCCATTCGTCGTCTTCACCTCGATCAGGCGCGGCCGGCCGTCGGGTGCAAAGCTCGCGATATCGTAGCCGGCACCATCGCCATCCTCCTCCGACACCCACCGGACCTTGCGCGCAAGATCGTCTCTGCCCGCTGATTTCAGGGCGGCACGCTCATGCGCCAGGACGTGTTCCTCACCGGCACGGCCGAGGGCCCGGTTTCGTTCGTCTCTCGTCGCGACATCGAATTTGCGGGCGATGTGCAGCATCTGCTCCAGCTCCTGCGGCGGCAGCTGGTTCGACAACGTGGGCGGCGGCCCGATCCAGATCGGCCGTGCCTCCGCCAGGCCAGTCGGCGCTCCTGCACGCGAATGGCGGCCGAGCCACGCCGAGTTCAGCGCCAGCCAACGCGCCACGGCATCCACCAGCGTCATCTGGAAATTGAAGGCAGGCTTGTAGCCCGGGATCCAATCCTCACCCAGCCCCTTCAGCACGGCGCTGATGTTCTGGTGCTTGAACTCGACCGATCCCTCGGACCGATCATTCAACAACGGCAGGAGCCCGCGCCGGTGCTCGGCCTTGTTGTAGGGACGACTTGAGACGTCGTCGGCCAGCATCGCGAAGTAATCCGCGACGATCAGGTCGTTTTCTTGATCTGTCCAGGCCCCGTTTGACATCGCGCCAGGCTAGGGGCGGAAACTGCGTTTGTCATCAGAGACTTCGCGCAAAACTCCCAAGACATACCATCCACCACGCCGCCCGTGTCGCATCTCCGTCTGCTTTGAGACAAGCCGGAACCAGCGAAACACGGGCGCAACGCGATCCCATCAGTTCATTGAATTGTCTTGGTGTTTTGAATCCGTCTCGCCAAGAGCGCAGGGCGGGTGGAAAGAGACGGTGGGCGTTCGGAGACCGATCTTGCGCAGTCGGCCAGTCTCCGAAGGGCGGATGGTCCCTGCAAACCCCTTTGTCACATAAAGAAAAAGGCCCCGCGAGGGACCTGTTTTCGGGTTTGCAATGTGCAAGTGGCGGAGCGGAAGGGATTCGAACCCTCGAGACGGTTCCCCGTCTGCACCCTTAGCAGGGGTGTGCCTTCGACCACTCGGCCACCGCTCCGCTGAGCGGTATATTCGGCAAGGTATCGGAAAACAAGCTGTATTCTGGAAAAAGTTCGGCCGCAGCAGTAACCCACAATTTTACTGAGATGTCGGAGACTTAGGCTCGCAATCCCCATCGAAGTCAGCACCATGCGGCGCGACTTGCGGTCTGCGCTGCCTGCCTCTCCGCCTCGCATTCTCAGCGAGGTTCCCCTGTGCCGGATTGCTGCGCGCCTAACGCAGCAGGCACTGCGGCAACTCATCAAAAAGGAGCAACAGAACGTCCTCTGGAACAGAGCTTTGGATGCGCGCCACATCATTATGGCGAAAATTATGTGAGCAAACCCAAGGACGAAGGTACTGCAACTTTGCTTGGCGACGCACCTCAGTTCTCGATCAGACCATTGCCATCAGCGGCTGGTTACACAGGGGGGAGCGCGGCGTTCGGCGAAACAACATGCGAGGCCATATCATGTCAGCCGTCGGCGGATTGGGCACCACTGCGCTGCCCCCGCGAAATCTCTCTGCGTGATGTAAGTTCTGTGCCAATGAGACCTGTCGTCTCACGTTATGAACGTGCCCGTTACCGAGATGCCGCAACGGGGCCTGCGTCGCGATCCACCCGATACCGTTGCAAAATGGCGGGTAAGCTGGCGCCAGTCCCGTATCGGATCCATAGGGAAGACTGCGGGATGAGACCGTGTATCGGATTGGTTGTGTCGCGGGCAAAAACCGCGATCTGCGTGATCCGCGAACAGGGCAGATTGTGAGGAAGGCGCAGGCAGCCAGCGCGCCTGAGGCGCTTTTGGACAGGATTGGGGGGCCAGATGGCGCGGTGGCGGCCATCGGTTTCGAGGCAGACCCGCTCTCACACCGGTTGCACCACGGCCTCTCAATCGCGGGTCCGGATGTCGTGCGGATGGAGACGCGGCAGCTCAAAGGTGCCCTGATCGCCATGCCGATCAACACGGATCGTCGTGACGCCGAAGGCATCGCCCGCCTGCTTCACCTCGGCTGGTTTCGGCCTGTTCACGGCAAATCGGTCTCGGCGCAAGAGGTCGGCGCCGTGCCTGCGGCGCGCAAGACCGTCCCGCAAGGCATGATCGCCCTGGAAATGCGACTGCGCGGGCTGCTGCGAAACTTCGGGCTCACGGGGGGCGCCCTATCCCGCGGCAGGTTCGGCCTTCGCATCCGAGAACTGCCACGGGCAATCCCATGCGTGGCTCTACGACAGAACCGATGCGCCGGGCGCGGGCATGCTGGCGGCAAGACCTGCCGGGACCGGAGCGCCGTGTCCGCCACTTGGCTCAGGATGACCTGCGATGCCGCCGGCTGTTGTCTGTGCCCGGGATCGGCGCGCCGCCGTGGCGCAACGCGCGCCATGCTCGCCCTGGCCAGGCGCATCGGGGTGATTCTTCACCGAATGGGGGGTGAGGACACCGCCTTCCGGTCCGGCATCGCAGGCCGCATGCGGCCTGACGACCCGAGCTACCACCCGTTCCTGCCGAAACGCAGGCTTCCGAGGTTCCCCCGGGACGCGGTTCCGATGAGGCGGTGGTCAGGATTGTTGCCCGCAACACGAAGCACGCCAGTGAGATGGGCACATCGGCATTGCATGGAACCGGCATCATCTTGGCAGCCCCCGCGCTGACCACGGACCGAAGCATGCAGCCGGGGTGATCTCGGCCAAAGGCGGCAGTGACAGCAGGACGGTCTGGAAAGAACAGATGTTCAGATCCGCACCCCGGCGGCCGATCTCGCATGCACAAAACCCCTTGATCGGGGCGGTCCCGTTTCCGAGGTCTGGTGCCGAGGAAAAGTCCGCTCGCTGCGCCGTTCTGCGATAAGATTCAGGCTTGGGTGGCACGCTGTGAATATTGATGGCCTCGCTGCATCGAACCGACTAATAGGTTTGGAGCCTTACAAAGAGCGCTCGACAATGATCAAATTTGTGAACCAAAAATCTCCCAATATGCACCGCGTTGCGACCTTGCTTGAGCTGTGCGCGGCGCAAAACATCTGGGCGAACAGAGGGCCGTTGTACACGCTCCTTGAAGAAAATTACGCGGCGCATTTTGGGCTGGACAGCGCTTGCAAAGTGACCCCCTGCGCCAATGCCGGGATCGCTTTGGAGGCCATGGCCAAGCTGCTCTCCTTGCGCGAGGGTCGCACGCTTAAATGGGCAGGCTCGGCCTTCAGCTTTCAGAATTTGGGGCGCGGGTATTTTGCAGATATGGCGCTGGTCGATTGCACCCGACAGGGGCTCTTGGATATGGACGCTGTGCGGGCCCTGCCGCCGGACAGCTTTGATGGCATCATCGTGGTCAACCCGTTTGGCCTTTTTCAGGACTTCGCCGAGTACATCGCCTTCGCGCGTGAAACCGGAAAGTTCCTGCTGATCGACAATGCGGCAGGCATCAGCCGCACCATGCCAGATTGGCCGTGGCAGGCGCTCAGCCTGCACCATACCAAGCCCTATGGAATGGGCGAAGGTGGCTTGGCGCTGACACCGGCCGATGCAGCTGAAGACTTTTATGGCCTGCTCAACTATGGCCCCGCACCGAAAGACCCGGCCTGCTGGCTCAATAACGGTAAGATTTCGGACATCGCCTGCGCCTTTTTGATCGAGCGTCTGGAGACGGTTTCGGAATGGGAGCCCCTGTATCTTGAACAGGCGGAACGCGTGCACCGGATCGCAACCGGCCTTGGCCTCGCGCCGCTGCGTCCCTTCGGCCCGGCAGCACCGGCGATGAGCTGGGGTTACCTCGGACCTCAGGAAATCCCGCTTGAGCGGATCACGCAGGCCCGGCATCTGACCTTCGGCAAGTATTACAAGCCTCTTGCGGATTTGCCGCAGACGCGGGCGCTTTACGCGCATCTGGTGAACATCCCGACACATCCGGATGTCGCGCAGCTGTCCGATGGCATGCTCGAGGACGAGATCGCGCGTCTGCTATGAACGGTCCGCGCCGGTTTTGATGATTTTGGCGGGCACGCCGACAGCAGTACAATGGGGCGGCAATGTGCGGACGACCGCCGCCCCGGCACCGATGACGGCGCCTTCGCCAATGGCAACGCCTTGAATGACCGTCACGCCCGTGCCGATGTCGACCCCCTCCCCCAAGGCGACATAGCCCGAAATATTCGCGCCGGGGCTGATCGTCGAATAGGCGCCAAGAACAGCGTCATGGCCGACGGTTGCGCAGAGGTTGATGTGGACATGTGCCGCGACGGTAATGTCGGTGGTCAAACAGGCCCCCGCACAGATCAGCACCCCTTCAGCGAGGTCGACCTGCGCGCCGATCCAGGCGCGTGGATGCACCAATACCGGGAAAGCATGGCCGAGCGCGCCCATCCGTTCGGCAATACGTCGCCGGACGGCAGGTGCACCGATCGCAATCGCAAGATCGGCACGCGTACCGCGCTCAATCCGTGCGACATCATCCACCACGGGTAGCCCATGCACCGTCTCAGGATGCGCAATGCCGGGATCGACCACAAAGCCGATGCAGTTCCACTGCGGCACCTGCGCATTCAGCGCATGAATGATCTGCAACACCTCGCGCCCGAATCCGCCGCATCCGTAAATGGCAATGTCCCGCACTCGCCCGCTCCGTATTGAATGAAAGTCTTACCCAGTGATCCGCCCGGTGTGCGGCCTAGCCGAAACGTGCCTGAAGCGTCGCGAGGAAATGCACAACCATGTCTGTCTCGCGCTCTTTGGCGGCATGCATATCCGCGATCAGCTGCCCACGCGTCGCGCGTGCCCAATCGATCTCATCCTCGCCATAGGCCACGCCATGCTTGAGCTCAAAGCCCGCGCGCCACGCCTGAGCGCTTAGCCCTGGCTGCGGGATAACCACCGGCAAACAGCCACAGAGCGCCGCGTAATAGGCATACATCGTATAGGGGTCATGGCAATAAAAGATCTCAGTTGCATTGAATATCTCGGCCATCTCAGCATGGCTTTTGCCATCCAGCAAAATGGCCGGGTCGGGTTTCGGGATCTGTTCTGCCGTATTGGTGCCCTTGCGGATCATCCGACAGGAACCGCTTCTCGGGCGCCCCAGATCACGGTAGATATCGTCACGCAGCCACCGCAACTGCAACAATCTGTCGGCAGTAACGCTCTCAATGCCTTCCGCAAAAGCCTCTTGGTAAAAGAAAATCTCTTCGCCGATCCCGATCTTGGTGCCCGCACGTAAAAATCCCGGCCGGTGAAGCAGCCATCGCGCCACCCGCGGCGATTGCAGGGGATTTCCCGCAATGGTTTCGGCATAGACGATGATCGCCTCCCCCAGAAGCTTCTCCGGTGCCAGCGGCACGTCCATTGACGGATGGGTTTGAAAGCGTGCTTGTCGGCGGCGCTGGTTCCAGCGTTTAATTCTTCGGATCCAAGCGGACCTGGTTTCGGCATAGTCCTTGGAGTTTTGATAGGCATATGCATCAGCGCCCAGCGCACGCAGCCGGTCAACAAGCGCGTGAAGCACAATCACACCACCGCTGTTCTCATCGAAAGTGCTGCACATCACGACGATTGGTCGCTTGGGCAAAAGGACGGATGCGCTTTCGGGGGTCATATGATCTCTCTGGGGCACGGTGTCGCGAGCGTCTCGACCTTGGTTGTACGCATGTCGTCGGTGGACAGGAAGCATCCTTTTGCGGAGTCACTCGCACGGCCCATAGTCGTCCCGTAAAGGGGCAGATACCTGCTGCGAGAAGACGGCACAAAGCAGGTATCTGACGTGACCGGAAAGCATGCCAGATCGACCGAACGCAATCAGGGCGAAACCGCTAAATGCACGGTGCGCGGCCCGGTCTTGGTCGTCTCCAGCGCCAGTTTGTCAGCCAATACCTCGCTCCGGCCCAGCTGCAGGATTTCGCCGGAGCGGCAGCCGGTCAGCGGGATCAAGCGGATCGTATCCGCAGCGTCGCGATGCTGCGGCGTTGCGCTGTCGAGGGTCTTGCCCAGTGCCGTGATCTGCGCGGCAGAGAGCAAGCGGCCAGTTGCCGTCGGTTGCGGCGGATCGGCGCGCAAGGGTTGGGCATCGTGCGTGGCACGAGGTTTTGACGCGGGCGAAATTGAGCTTTGTGACCAGCAACCCCAGCGCCTGATTGGCACCGCCGGGACGGCGGCGCGAAGAGCGGTAACCACTCGGCAATCTCCGGCGTGGTGAGCTGCTCGACAAGCGGCTTGCCAAAGGCAGGACGCAGCTGAGCCGCCGCACCGGTCTTGGATCTGCTGCAGACAGCCCCGGCCCGGGCCATCGCCCGCGGGCCGCGCGGCCCGCGAGGTTGGTAACATGGGCGAAGGCAGAGGCTGCCCCCTGCCCCCGCGAGCAGGCTCAGGCGCTGACAGCCAGTTCGGTCATCATGCCCGTGGCCAAATGGCCCATGTGGTGGCAATGCAGCATCCAGGGCGCAGGCTCACCCGCGTCGAATGCGACGGTGACGCTGCCCATCGCGGGCACATGCACCGTGTCGCGCACGGCCCCGGCAAACCGCGCGCCCCCCACCGCAACCACCTGAAACACATGCCCATGCAGATGCATCGGATGCGCCATCATCGACATGTTGTGGAACATCAGCTCAACCCGTTCGCCGCTTTTGGCGGCAACCGGCTGGCGGTTCTCCCAGACCTGTCCGTTGATCGTCCACCGATAGGGCTGCATGCCGCCCTCCAGCATCACCATCTGCGCGTTCGTCGCCGCCCGCTCTGGCAGCGGGGCGAGCGCGCGCAACTGACGCTCTTGCGCCATGTCCCCCGAGACCGGCGGATGCGCCGCATCCGAAAGCCCGGCGAGCCGCAGCACCGGCGCGCCACGCGGTGCCAACAGGATGCCGGTGCGCTCGCGCGCGCCTTCGCGCAGGGCCAGAACCGGCAGCACCCCCCCATCTGCGGGCAGGTCAACCTCGATGTCCAGCCGCTGCGCCGGGGCCACGGAAAAGCGGCTTCCCGGGACCGGCACCACCGCCTCACCATCAACCGCCACCAGACGCGCGGCAGCCGTGCCGGTGTCAATCCAGAACGCCGTCATCGCCGCGCCATTGACCACCCGCAGGCGCACGCGTCCGCCGCGTTCAACCACGACCACCTCCGGATCGTCGAGCGTGCGGTCATTGGCCAGATAGGCGTCGAAATTGAGGTCGTTCAGATCCATGACCATGCCGCCGGTCATCAGTCCGCCCATACCTGGCATCTCATGCTGACCAGACATCCCCGCCGGATCCGGCCTGCCATGCATCGCATGCCCGCCGGGCATTGCGGCCATGCCCCCTGCCCCAAGACCCGCCGAGGGCGCGGCATGGTTCATCGTGCTGTGATCCATCGCGGCACCATGGGTCAGACCGGCCAAAATTTCCTCCGGCGTGCGGAAGGAGAAGTCGTGCAAGAACATCACCACCTCCTGCCGGTCCTCGGTCAGATCCTCGGGACGGCGCACGATCAGCGGGGCGGCCAACAGCCCGATCTCATGCACGGGAATATGGCTGTGCATCCAGAACGTGCCCGGCCGCGCGTCAAAATCATAGGCGCGCGTTTCGCCCGGTTTCAGCATCGGGTTGGTGTTGGGCACGCCATCCTGCGCATTGGGCGGGATCTGGCCATGCCAATGGATGATGGTCTCTCTGTCCAGCGCATTGGTCAGATCGGTGCGAAACCGCTGGCCGGGGTCAAGCGTCAGGCCCAGACCGCCCCCCGCATTGACCAGCCCCATGACCGTGGCGGCGCGCCCGGCCACCTCAATCACGCGGGTGGTGGCGGTCAGGGCAAAGCGATCGGTGGCGGCGCGGGCGCGGGCCGGCACCATCCAGGCCGCGGTTGCAGCCGAAGAAGCGGCCAAAAAGCCGCGACGGGTGAATGTCGTCATCATGATCTCCGTGACTTTTGAGGGAAACAGCGCCGGGGCGCCGGGTTCACAGAGTCACGGGCGCGGCGGCTGTCCCTCGGGCTCGGGGCTCAAGGAGAGCGCCGCGCGCGCGGACACCGGCGCGACCGCGCGCGCCGCCCGCATCACCCGCGGCGTCACCCGCGGCGGGACCGGCGCCATCGCCAACCCCAGACAATGCGCGCGGCAGCCCGCCTCATGCGCGGGATCCGTCACCGGACCGCCGCCGGTATGATCTGCACAATCGTCAGCGGTTGCGGCTGTCATCATCCCGGCGTGCTGCGTCGCGCCGCCCGCCACGGCAGATGCGAAACTGCTTGCGGGCACGGCAAAGGCCACCGCGACGGCGGTCAGCAGCAGCGTACGAAGGAAAGCAAGCAGCAGGGTCATGGCAGCAGCTTAGCCCGCGGCGATCAGCCTGTCACCTGACGTTGCGTTGACCATAACGGCAACGGCCCCAGCTATGCGCAGGGGCATCCGGCGATTGCCCCGATGAGCCGCGGGGCACAGGGGACAGGGCACAGGGGACAGGGCACAGGGGACACGGTGCGCGCGACACAAGTAGATGCGGGCGCAGCAGCCTGTGGCCGCCCGGGGTTGCCGAAAACAACCCACGAAGTTCGGGACGGCCCTAAAGCAAGGGCGCCCCCGCATGTCGCGGCAGCGCCCCAAATCGAATCTGCGTGCCCTGACGGGCAAGGCCATCGGCCAGGCTGTCAGGCTGTCAGGCTGTCAGGCGTTGAACAGGAAATGCAGAACGTCGCCGTCCTTGACCAGATAGGTCTTGCCCTCAACGCGGAATTTGCCCGCCTCTTTCGCGCCGCTCTCACCTTTATAGGTGATGTAATCCTCATAGGCGACGGTCTCGGCGCGGATGAAGCCACGCTCGAAATCACCGTGGATCACCCCCGCCGCCTGCGGTGCCAGCGTGCCCTCGCCGATGGTCCAGGCGCGCGCCTCTTTCGGGCCGACGGTGAAATAGGTCTGCAGCCCCAGCAGGGCATAGCCCGCGCGGATCAGACGGTCGAGACCGGCCTCTTCCAGACCCATTTCGCCCAGAAACATCTCGGCCTCTTCGGCGTCGAGCTGGCTGATCTCTTCTTCGATCTTCGCCGAAATCACCACCGAACCGGCGCCCTGTGCCGCCGCCATCTCGGCCACGCGGGCCGACTGGCTGTTGCCGGTGGCCGCCGAGCTTTCCTCGACATTGCAGACAAAGAGCACCGGTTTCGCGGTCAGCAGTTGCAGCATGTCCCAGGATTTGGCGTCGTCTTCCGCCACTTTCACCGTGCGCGCGGGCTTGCCCGCTTCCAGCACCGCCAGCGCTTGCTTGAGCAGACGTTCCTGCGCCGCCGCCTCCTTGTCGCCGCCCTTCAGCTTGCGCTGCAGGTTGGCGATGCGCTTTTCGATGCTCTCCATATCGGCGATCATCAGCTCGGTCTCGATGGTCTCGGCATCGGCCAGGGGATCAACGCGGCCCTCAACATGGGTCACATCGCCGTCTTCAAAGCAGCGCAGCACATGGGCGATGGCGTCGCATTCGCGGATATTGGCCAGAAACTGGTTGCCCAGCCCCTCGCCTTTCGAGGCGCCCTTCACCAGACCGGCGATGTCGACAAAGGTCATCCGCGTCGGGATGATCTGCTTGGAGCCTGCGATTTCCGCCAGCTTGTCCAGACGGTTGTCGGGCACCGCCACCTCGCCCACATTCGGCTCAATCGTGCAGAAGGGGAAGTTGGCGGCCTGCGCGGCAGCCGTCTTGGTCAATGCGTTGAAGAGCGTGGATTTGCCGACGTTCGGCAGACCGACGATACCCATCTTGAAACCCATGCTCTCTCTCCTGCGCTGAATCTTCGGCGCTTCATAGGCGGGGGGGCGCTGCAAGGCAAGCTGGAGGCTGTGGGTACAGGCATTTTCGCGGCAATCCGGCAGGCGGGGGCGCCGTCGACAGGCGCATCGCGGGCGATCCACGACCCAACATTGCGCGCGGGCGACATCTTTCCCGCTCCCGCCCGGAAGCCGGGCCGAAAACCGCAGCCGGGCATTGATTTTCCGCCCCTCATCGCGCACACCGCTATTGGATTTGCCAAAGGGGACGCCATGACTCGCATCGACGCGAAATTCGCCGCACTGAAAGCCGAAGGCAAAAAGGCCTTTGTCGCCTATATCATGGCGGGCGACCCCGATCTGGACACCTCGCTGGCGGTGATGCAGGGATTGCCCGCGGCGGGCGTCGATATCATCGAGCTGGGCATGCCCTTCACCGATCCGATGGCCGATGGTCAGACGATCCAGCTGGCCGGTCAGCGCGCGCTCGACGGCGGCCAGACCCTGCAAAAAACCCTCGATATGGCGGCTGAATTCCGCAAATCCGACGACACCACCCCGATCGTGATGATGGGCTATTACAATCCGATCTATTCGCGCGGCGTGGAGAAGTTTCTGGCCGATGCCAAGGCCGCCGGGATCGACGGGCTGATCGTGGTCGATCTGCCGCCCGAGGAAGACAGTGAGCTGTGCCTGCCCGCGCAGGCCGCCGGGCTGAACTTCATCCGGTTGGCGACGCCCACCACCGACGACAAGCGCCTGCCGAAGGTGCTGCAGAACACCTCCGGCTTTGTCTATTACGTCTCGGTCACCGGCATCACCGGTGCCGCCGCCGCGCAGGCGGGCGAGGTTGGACCGGAAGTGGCGCGGATCAAGGCCTCGACCGATCTGCCGGTCATCGTCGGCTTTGGCATCAACACGCCGGAAGCCGCTGAAACCATCGCAAGCGTCGCGGATGGCTGCGTTGTGGGCTCGGCCATCGTCAAGCTGATCGGCGAGGGACGCGCCCCGGCCGAGGTGCTGGGCCGGGTGGCCGAGCTGGCGGCGGGCGCGCATCGCGGCTGAGGTATCGCGGACTGAAGGCGCATGGGCTGAAGGCGCATGGGCTGAAAGGAAGAGGGGGCGCTGCCCCCGCCCTGCGGGCTCCCCCGAGGTATTTGGACCAAGAAGAATGCAAAAGCGGGCCTGCGGGCCTGCTTTTTCGTTCCGGGGGATTTTTCCTTGCCGGAAAAGCGCGACATTGGTAATGGATCCTAACCAATTTTGAGATTTCGTCGGGAGGGACCGGATGGCTGTGATCACCTGCATCGAGGATCTGAAGCGGATCCATAAGCGCCGGGCACCGAAAATGTTCTACGATTACGCGGAATCGGGCAGCTATACCGAGCAGACCTTTCGCGAGAACAGTTCGGATTTCGCGCAGATCCGGTTGCGCCAGAAGGTGGCGGTGGACATGTCCGGACGCTCGACCGCGACGGAGATGATCAGCCAGAAAGTGACGATGCCGGTGGCGCTGGCGCCGGTCGGGCTGACCGGCATGCAATGCGCGGATGGCGAGATCAAGGCGGCGCGGGCGGCAGAGGCCTTTGGGGTGCCGTTCACCTTGTCGACCATGTCGATCTGCTCGATCGAGGATGTGGCAACCCATACCAAGGCGCCGTTCTGGTTCCAGCTTTATGTGATGCGCGACGAGGATTTCGTGGATGCGATCATCGAGCGGGCGAAAAAGGCGGGCTGTTCGGCGCTGGTGCTGACGCTGGATCTGCAGATCCTCGGGCAGCGGCACAAGGATCTGAAGAACGGCCTCTCGGCGCCGCCGAAATTCACGCTGCCGGTGCTGTTGGATCTGGCGACGAAATGGCGCTGGGGGCTGGAGATGCTCGGCACGCCGCGACGCAGTTTTGGCAATATCGTCGGCCATGCCAAGGGGGTGGGGGATACCTCGAGCCTGATGAGCTGGACCGCCGAGCAGTTCGACCCGCAGCTTGACTGGAACAAGATCGCGCGGATCCGCGAAAAATGGGGCGGCAAGCTGATCCTGAAGGGCATTCTGGATGCCGAAGATGCGCGGATGGCGGCAGATTTCGGCGCGGATGCGATCATCGTCTCGAACCATGGCGGGCGGCAGCTGGATGGTGCGCTCTCGGCGATCCGCATATTGCCCGAGATTGTGGCGGCGGTGGGTGACCGGATCGAGATCCACATGGACAGCGGCATCCGCTCGGGTCAGGACGTGCTGAAGGCGCTGGCCCTCGGGGCGAAAAGCACCTTTATCGGCCGCGCTTTCATCTATGGGCTGGGCGCGATGGGGCAAGAGGGCGTCAAACGCGCGCTGGAGGTGATCCACAAGGAGCTGGACATCACCATGGCGCTGTGTGGCGAGCGGGATGTGAAGGATCTCGGGCGGCACAATGTGCTGCTGCCAGAAGGGTTCACCGGCCAGTATAAGTGAAGGTTTGGTGCGGCCTCAGCGCCGCACCAGCCACCACAGGCCGGGCAATATCGCGGCCAGCATCAGCGCGACGCCGACAAAGGCCCAGCGCAGCCCGACCGCTTCGGCCAGCAGCCCCATCGTGACCGGGCCGATGAAGAAACCGGCAAAGCCCAGCATCCAGGCCCGCGAAATCGCAAAGGCGCGTTGATCGGCGGCGACCGCCGCCCCCAGCAGGGTATTGGCCGACGGCACCACCACCGCAACCCCCAACCCGATCAGCGCCACCCCCAGCACCCCGACCTCCTGCACCGGGGCCAGCGCCAGTGTGAGCGCCCCGAGCACGCCGAGGCAGGCAGAATAGGCCACCAGCCGCGCGGATCCCAGCCGCAACGCCAGCGCCTGCCCCGCCATCCTGCCGATGCCCATCGTGATCCCCAGCATGGCGGGCCCAAAGGCACCCTCGCCCGGCGCACCGCCCAAGCTGCGCTCGATGTGCAGGACAGACCAGGTTTCGGTGGCGTTCTCGCTGATGAAGGCCGCGAACAGGATGGCCGCCGCGGGCAGAATGGCCCCCCAGGGGGACTGCGCCGCCGCCACCGGCGGTGCATCCGCCATCACGGGGTCTGCGCGGGTATAGGTCAGCGCCGCCAGGGCCAGCAGGACCAGTGCCAGCAACGGCAGAGCCGTCTCCGGCGGCCAGCCCGCATGTCGCGCCAGACCCATCGACGCCGCCGCCCCCGCAAAGCCAAAGGAAAACAACGCGTGGTTGAGGTTCATCAGCGGCAGGTTCAACCGCGCCTCATTCATCGAGATCCGCACATTCGACCCAATGTCCACAGAGGACATTGCCGCGCCCATGACCAGCATCCCCCCTGCCAGCGTGGCAAGGCTGGAGATGGCCAGAGGCGACAGCGCCGCCAGCGCCAGCACCAGCGTCGTGAGCGGCAAGAGCCAGCGCCCGAGGCCGCGGGCCAGCCGCGGGGCAAATGTCATCGCCGCGATGCCGCCCACGGCCGCGAGAATCAGCGCCTGCCCCAAGGCGGCATCCGAGACACCGGCCCGCAGTTTGTAAACGGGCAGATAGGCGACAAATCCCCCCCAGAACACGCCCACGGACACCAGGGCGGCGCCCGTCGCGCGTGATGCCTGCAAGCTTTGCCAAAACTGCATGAGATCCCCCTCCAAAGCGCTTTGAGCGCCGGTTACCGCTGGTATCACGGCCCCCAAAGGCCCGACAGCGCCAAAATATGGCCTAAGCCCTCAGGCTGGCGGGTTTTCGCGCGACGGTGTAACATTGCGTCATCTCTGCGGCCCCCCTGCCCCCGGCGCGCGCGACGGGGGTCTTGTGCGGGCAAATTGGCGCGCTTCCGGTGCCGCGGCACGGGCATTTGGCTAAGGGCTTTTCTTTTCGGGCAAACGCCGCTATAGCGACGCCCTTGCGGGCACGCACCCTTGGAGGGTGCCCGTCTAACATTTGGATTTTGGAGAAAACCAATGGCAAAAGAGATCGAAACTCTTGTCGCCGTGGCGCGTACGGGGACAGGCAAGGGGGCCGCTCGTCAAGCACGCCGCGAGGGCTTCGTGCCCGGCATCGTTTACGGCGACGGCAAAGAACCGCTGGCTGTCAACTTTGACTACAACAAGCTGCTGACCCGTCTGCGCAAAGGCCGCTTCCTGTCGACCCTGTTCAACCTGCAGGTCGAAGGTCAGGAAGACGTCCGCGTGATCTGCCGTGGCGTTCAGCGCGACGTCGTGAAAGACCTGCCGACCCACATCGACCTGATGCGTCTGCACCGTGCAAGCCGCGTGAACCTGTTCATTCACGTGACCTTTGAGAACCACGAAGCCTCGCCCGGCCTGAAGCGCGGCGGCACGCTGACCGTGGTGCGTCAGGAAGTCGAGCTGGAAGTTCTGGCAGGCGACATCCCGGATCACATCACCGTGGATCTGACCGGCAAGAACATCGGCGATGTCATCCACATCGAAGACATCCCGCTGCCGGAAGGCGCGAAGCCGACGATCGACCGGAACTTCGTCGTGGCCAACATCGCGGCGCCCTCGGGTCTGCGTTCGGCCGACAACGAAGACGAAGCGGCAGAAGCCTGATCTTTCGCCTTTGGTGAAGACCAGTGAACGCGGAGGGGCAACCTTCCGCGTTTTTTCATGCCTGCAACGGCGGGGGCGGCGGGCAATTCGCGGCCCCAGCCCCCAAGGCGGCGGGCTTTGCTGCGCGCGGGGCGGCGGGCAAGGCGCCGCAGCAGCCCCCTGCTTGCCAGACCTGTGCCCTGAGGATCGGGCCAGCGCCCTGCAGATCGGGCCGGCGCCAACACGGGTGGTTGAGCCTGCTGGCGCGGCCCCCTAGATTGCGCGCGACGAGATGGATGAAACGGCGGTTGAGGATCAGGCGATGCGTCTCTTTGTGGGGCTGGGCAATCCCGGCGCGAAATATGCGGGCAACCGGCACAACATCGGCTTTATGGCGATGGAGCGGATCGCGGCGGATCATGGCTTTGGCCCCTGGCGGGCGAAGTTTCAGGGGCTGGTCAGCGAGGGGATGCTGGGAGGCGAAAAGGTGCTGCTGCTGAAGCCCGGCACGTTCATGAACCTCTCGGGGCAATCGGTGGGCGAGGCGGTGCGGTTTCACAAGCTGACCCCCGCGGATGTGGTGGTGTTCCACGACGAGCTGGATCTGGCCCCCGGCAAATGCCGGGTGAAGGCGGGCGGCGGGCATGCGGGTCACAACGGGCTGCGCTCGATCCATCAGCATCTGGGTGAGGCCTATGGCCGGGTGCGGCTGGGGATCGGGCATCCGGGGCACAAGGACCGGGTGGCCGATTACGTGCTCTCGGATTTCGCCAAGGCCGAAGCGGAATGGCTGGACGATCTGCTGCGCGGCCTCTCGGATGGGGCGGCGAAACTGGCGGAAGGGGATGACGCGAAGTTTCTGAACGCGGTGGCGCTGCGCACCGCGCCGCCCCGTGCCTCCACCGGCACCCGGCCCGCGCCTGCGCCTTCGCCTTCGCCAGAGGCACCGCGCGCACCGGTTGAGAAAAAGCTCGCGAAACTGCCGGAGGCGGCACCGGCGGAAGATACCCGCTCGGCGCTGGAGAAACTGGCGGATCGGTTCAAGCGATAAGCGGCGGGCCCGGCACGCGCGGCGGAACGGGGGGCTGTCTGCCCCCCGGCGACGCGGTTTCCCCTCAATGGGGGGAAACGCGACGCTCCCCCCGAGGATATTTGCGATCAGGCAAAGGCGCGGGAGCGGAATCTCACAGGGCTTGCGGCCAGACTGCGGGCGCGCCCACCCCGCAGTCCCCACAGTTCGGAGACGCCCCGGCACGCATGAATGCGATCAGGTCAGAGGCGCTTCAGCCGGATCACCACATCCACGCGGGCGATGCTGGCCCCGGCGGGGGCTTTCGGCAGGCGCGCGATTTCCAGATCTTCGGCGGGGGCATCCGTCAGCTCGGAGCTGTCTTCCCAGAAGAAATGCGGGTGATCATCGGTGCGGGTATCGAAATACGACCGCGCGCCGTCCACGGTGATCTCATGCATCAGGCCCGCCTCGCAAAAGGCGCGCAACGTGTTGTAGACCGTGGCGAGAGAGACCGCTTCGCCCGCCTCGGCGGCGGCGGCATAAAGTCCCTCGGCCGTGACATGGCGGTTCATCCCGTCGCCCACCAACAAAGTGGCAAGGGACAGGCGTTGCCGCGTTGGCCGCAACTGGCCCTGCGCCAGCCATTGCTGCACCCGGTCGCCGGTTTCTGCGTTCTGCGTCATCTCTGTGTGATCCATAGGCTGAGTATATGCCGCGCGCGCCACGCTTTTCAATGCCCCTTGCCAGACGCCGGCCGCGGGCACGGCCCGGAATGCAGCCCGGATGCGCCGGGAATGCGCCCGGCGGCGGCCCTGCCCCGCGCGTCAAGGCTCCTGCCCCGCGGCCCTTGCTCTCGCGCGCCCGCCTCTGCTAGAGGGGGTGCCAATTACATGCCGAAACAAGGGGGCCGGTCGATGGCGGGGTATCCGACGAGCTTTGACAAGGAAGCGCTGCTGAAATGCGCACGGGGCGAATTGTTCGGCCCCGGCAATGCGCAGCTGCCAGCGCCGCCGATGCTGATGATGGACCGCATCACCGAGATTTCGGAAGATGGCGGCCTGCACGGCAAAGGCCATGTCGTGGCCGAATTCGACATCACCCCGGATCTGTGGTTCTTTGACTGCCACTTCCCCGGCAACCCGATCATGCCCGGCTGCCTTGGCCTGGATGGCCTGTGGCAGCTGACCGGCTTCAATCTGGGCTGGCGCGGCTGGCAGGGGCGCGGCTATGCTCTGGGCGTGGGCGAGGTCAAGCTGACCGGCATGGTCCGCCCGGACCGCAAGATGCTGACCTATAAGGTCGACTTCACCAAGGCCCTCTCGACCCGCCGCCTGACCATGGGCGTCGCCGACGGGATCGTCGAGGCTGATGGTGAAGTGATCTATATGGTCAAAGACATGAAGGTCGCGCTCTCCGAGAGCTGACCCCCCTAACGAACAGGAGGCCCCCATGCGGCGCGTCGTCATCACCGGTATGGGCATCATCTCGCCCATCGGCAATTCAGCCGAAGAAGTCACCGCCAGCCTCAAGGCAGGCCGGTCGGGCATTGTTGCCGCCCCCGAATATACCGAGCGCGGGTTCCGCAGCCAGGTGCACGGCATGCCGCAGATCGTGCTCGAGGACCATATCGACAAGCGCAACCTGCGCTTCATGGGGCCGGGTGCCGCCTATAACTTCCTGGCGATGGAACAGGCGATTGCCGATTCCGGGCTGGAGCCTTCGGATGTCTCGAATGAGCGCACCGGGCTGATCATGGGCTCGGGCGGCCCCTCCACCTCGAATTTCTTTGAGGCGCACCGGATCACCCTGGAAAAGGGCAGCCCGAAGCGGATGGGCCCCTTCATGGTCACCCGCTGCATGTCCTCGACCAATTCGGCCTGCCTTGCCACGCCGTTCAAGATCAAGGGCGTGAACTATTCGATCACCTCGGCCTGCTCGACCTCGGCGCATTGCGTCGGCAATGCCGCCGAGCTGATCCAGATGGGCAAGCAGGATGTGGTCTTTGCCGGTGGCGGCGAGGAACTCGACTGGACGCTGTCGTGTCTGTTCGATGCGATGGGCGCGATGTCGTCGAAATACAACGACGCGCCGGCGACCGCCTCGCGCCCCTATGACGCGACGCGCGACGGTTTCGTCATCGCGGGCGGCGGCGGTGTGCTGGTTCTGGAAGAGCTGGAGCATGCCAAGGCCCGGGGCGCGAAGATCTATGCCGAGCTGACCGGCTATGGCGCCACCTCCGACGGCTATGACATGGTCGCCCCCTCGGGTGAGGGCGGCGAGCGCGCGATGCGGCTGGCGATGTCCACGCTCGGCGAAGGCCGCCATGTGGACTACATCAACAGCCACGGCACCTCGACCCCGGTGGGCGATATCTCCGAGGTGGAAGCCGCGCGGCGGATCTTTGGCAAGGGCAACACCCCGCCGATTTCCTCGACGAAATCGCTGACCGGGCACAGCCTGGGCGCCACCGGCGTGCACGAGGCGATCTATTCGCTCCTGATGATGCAGCACCGCTTCATCGCCGCCTCGGCCAATGTCACCACGCTCGACCCGGCACTCGACCCGTCCGAGATCGTCACCACGATGCGCGATGGCGTCGATCTGGACACGGTTGTGTCGAACAGCTTTGGCTTCGGGGGTACCAATGCCTCCCTCGCCTTCTCCAAATTCAACGGGTGAGGGCGCGATGGCCGATCTGATGAAGGGCAAGCGCGGGCTCGTGATGGGCGTCGCGAATGAGCGCTCGATTGCCTGGGGCATCGCCAAGGCCCTGCATGCGGAGGGGGCCGAGCTTGCCTTTTCCTATCAGGGTGAGGCCTTTGGCAAACGGGTGGAGCCGCTGGCGGCCTCGGTCGGGGCCTCGCTGCTGGTCGATGTGGATGTGACCAATGACGAGAGCATGGATGCGGCCTTTGCGACGCTGAAGGACAGCTGGGGCAGCATCGACTTTCTGGTGCATGCCATTGCTTTCGCCGACAAGAACGAGCTGGCGGGCCGCTTCAGCAACACCAGCCGCGAGAATTTCGCGACGGCGCTGAACATCTCGTGCTTCAGCTTCATCGACGTGTCGCGCCGCGCCGCCGAGCTGATGCCGGAGGGCGGCAGTCTGATCACGCTGACCTATGGCGGCTCGAACCGGGTGACGCCGTTCTACAACGTGATGGGTGTGGCGAAGGCGGCGCTGGAGAGCTCGGTGCGCTATCTGGCCAATGACCTCGGGCCGCAAGGCATCCGGGTGAATGCGGTCAGCCCGGGCCCGATGAAGACACTGGCCGGTGCCGCCATCGGCGGCGCACGCAAGACTTTCCGCCATACCGAAGCCAACAGCCCCCTGCGCCAGAATGCGACGCTGGAGGCCGTGGGGGGTGCAGCGGTGTTCCTCGCCTCGGATTACGGCAATTGCACCACGGGCGAGATTGTCACCGTGGATTGCGGCTATCACGTGCTGGGGATGCCGCAGTCGGAAAACCTCTGAGTGTTGGGACATGGCCCTGTGGGGTTACGGAATGGGGCGCCTTCGGGCGCCCTTTTTGGTGAGGGGGGGGGGGAACTGGCAGCGCGGACGTTTGATCAGCGATTAAGTGACTCTATTTCGGTGGCGCCGTCTGCCACGATCGCAGCTTGCTCAAACAGCCTCCGGACCGCCTTGTCTGTGAAGTTGCTCTGATGAGCAAAACCGCCCAGCTGCAAGGTGCCAATCTTGGTGATGATATCCACCGCAATCTTGCCGAGATCCGCAAGATGGGCGATCATCAGTGCGTTCAGACGCAAATTCGTCGCCTGCGTCGAACCTGGGCGTCGATAAAAGCCAAAGCGTCTGTTCAAGTTCGCACTTTCGCCGATATAACAGCGAAACCCTTCCCCTCCTGAAAACCGGAAACGGTAGATGCCCGCATCTGTGGGTGCGTGCGGGAAGCACAGCACCCCCTCCTGAGAAAGAGTAATTTCTCCCGCGGCAACCCAACTTGCATCGAGCGAGGTCGCGATCGCGGCACCGAAGATCGCCGATGGCCGTGCCCCGACATCCCTCACGAAACTAACTTCTTCCATCTCCAGAGCAAGATCTTCCGTACGCCATCCAGCGTGCATCCAGGCAGCCGAATGCCGTTTGCCTCCCTCGTCGTTGTTTCCCCACCACGCTTGATATTTTCGGGCGCTCGCAGGCAAATCGCGGCCGATGATCTCTTCAATATCCACGAAACTCATCCTGACCTTGGTGACGCGGAGAGATGACAGGCGGTCGCGCAAGGGGTCGTAAATGCTCATTGAAACTCTCTTGATGTAAAACCAGCCAAGTCAGGGAAACACAACGCCGCAAGAATACCAACGCGCAATGCGTTTGCCGCCCGCCCTCACGCCCCCGCCGCCTCCGGCATCGGGAAAAGCCGCGCCAAGGTCTCCAGCGCCGCACTGTCACCCGAGAGGGCAAGCCCCGCCGCTTCCGCCTCGGCCCAGCTCTGGCCCGCATAGAGCACGCCCAGCAGCAGGTTCTGATCGCCCGCCACCCCGGCCATTGGCGCCGTGGCGCGGCCCGGCTCGACCGTCAGCTCCCCCGCCGCGATGCGCAGGCAAAACGGCTCGCCCGACAGCTCCAGCCCGATCTCCAGCGCCACGCCCGCCGCCAGATCGCCGCGAAACATCGCGCGCAGGCTCAGCACCGCCGCCGAGACCGTCAGCGGCAGCCCAAAGCGCAGCCGGGGATTGCGGGCGGCCCAGCGGCCCAGCACGGTGAACACCGGCGCCAGCTCCTGCCCCCAGTCGGTCAACGCATAGGCCTGCCCCCGCGCCGGACGCGGCAGTTCGGTCCGGCAGATCACCCCGCCCGCCTCCAGATCCGACAGCCGTGCCGAGAGCATGGTCGGCGCGATTCCCACCAGTGCCGTTTTCAGATCGGTGAACCGGCGCGGGCCAAACACCAGCTCGCGCACCACCAGCAAGGCCCAGCGCTCGCCCAGCATGTCCAGCGCCTGCGCAAAGGCGCAGCCATCCTGATACTCGCGCTTTTTTTCTGACATTTCAATGGCCCGCCATTTTTAGTACTATTTTGATACTTTTCAATTGCAATATAGTACCAATATGGCCATCCTGCAAGCAGTCCACGGAGGAGACCGTCATGACCCCACAACTTATCTTCCTCAACCTGCCGATCACCAGCATCGCCCGCAGCCGCGATTTTTACGCCGCGCTCGGCTTTACCTTTGACGAGCGGTTTTGCGACGCCACATCGGCCTGCGTGAAAATCTCGGACACCATCTATCTGATGATCCTTGAGCATGCGAAATTTCAAAGCTTTGCGCCGCTGCCGGTGGGCGATGCGGCGAAAAGCTGCCAGCATCTGATCTGCCTCTCGCGCAACAGCCGCGCCGAGGTGGATGCGATCACCGAGGCCGCGATTGCGGCGGGCGGCACCGACACGGGCAAGGTGACCGAGATGGGCGATTTCATGTATGGCCGCAGCTTTTCCGACCCCGACGGCCATGTGTTCGAGCCGATGTGGATGGATGTCGAGGCGGCGATGAAGGCCTGGGCGCCGCCTGCAGGCTGATCCCGGCAACCGCGCAAAGACCCCACCGATCCCGGGGCCCCCTTGCACAAGGGCGCGCCCCGGGCCACTCTTCGCCCCGCGCGTGCGCCGCGCGCCCAGCCGGAGAGACCGATGACCGAATTTTTCACCGCCCGTGATGGCGCCCGTCTGGCCTACCGCGTGCACGGGACCGGGCTGCCGGTGCTGGCCCTCTCGGGCCTGACCCGCACGCACCGCGATTTTGACTATGTCGCGCCGCATCTCTCTGGCGTGCAGCTGATCTGCCCCGATTACCGGGGCCGTGGCGACTCGGATTTCACCGGCGAGGCGAGCTATACCGTGCCGCAGGAGGCCGAGGATGCGCTGGCGCTGCTCGATCATCTCGGGCTGGCGCAGGCGGCCGTCCTCGGCACCTCGCGCGGGGGGCTGATCGGCATGTTCCTGGCCGCCACCGCCAAGCCGCGCCTTCTGGGGCTTGCGCTGAACGATGTCGGGCCGGTGATCGAGCGGGCGGGGCTGGAGAAGATCTTTGGCTATGTCGGCCGCAACCCGCGCGCCCAGAGCTATGATGAGCTGGCGGCCAAACTGCCCAGCCTGATGCCCGGCTTTGACCATGTGCCCGAGGGGCGTTGGGGCGAGGATGTGCGCCGCCATTACCGCGAGACGCCGGAGGGGCTCAAGATCAACTATGATCCGGCGCTGCGCGCGTCGTTTCTCAAGGCATTCGAGGGGCCGGAGGTGGATCTCTGGCCGCTGTTTGGCACCTGCGCAGGCCTGCCTCTGGCGCTGCTGCGGGGCGCCAATTCCGACCTGCTCAGCCCGGCCACGGTGGCGGGCATGCAGGCGCGCCGCCCGGATATGATCTTTGCCGAAGTGCCGGACCGCGCGCATATCCCCTGGCTGGATGAGCCCGCCTCTCTCGACGTCCTCCACCGCTGGATCGGAGCCCTTGCATGAGCCTGCCCCTGCCCACCCGCGCCGATGTTCTGGCTGCCGCCACCCGCATCAAGGGCCATGTGCTGCGCACGCCCTTGCTGAATTCCGCCGCCCTTGATGCGCTGGCCGGACGGCGGATCCATCTCAAGGCGGAATGCCTGCAGCCCACCGGCTCGTTCAAGGCGCGCGGCGCCTGGGCCGCCCTCTCGGCACTGCCCGAGGCGGTGCGGGCGCGCGGCATCCTCGCCTTTTCCTCAGGCAACCACGCGCAGGGTGTGGCGCGGGCGGCGGCGGCCTACGGCGTGCCTGCGGTGATCGTCATGCCCGCCGATGCGCCGCAGGTGAAGATCGCCAACACCCGCGCGCTGGGGGCCGAAGTGGTGCTCTATAACCGGCTGACCGAACAGCGCGAGGTGATCGGCGCCGCCCTGTCGGAAAGCCGGGGGCTGACGCTGGTGAAACCCTATGACGAGCCGGAGGTGATTGCCGGACAGGGCACCATCGGTCTGGAAATACTGGAAGACATGCCTGCGGGCTGGGCCGGTGAGGTGATCACCTGCTGTGGCGGTGGCGGCATGACGGCGGGCATTGCGCTGGCGCTGGAGGGCAGCGCGATGCGGGTGCGGCCCGCAGAACCGGCGGGGTTTGACGACACCGCCCGCAGCCTCGCCAGCGGCAGCGTTCAGCGCAACGCGACCCTTGGCGGCTCGGTCTGCGATGCCATCGTGACGCCGGAGCCGGGGCAGATCACCTTTCCCATCCTGCAACGGCTCTGCGGCCCCGGTCTGGTGGTCAGCGATGACGAGGCGCTGCAGGCGATGGTGCTTGCCTTCCGCCATCTGCGGGTGGTTCTGGAACCCGGCGGCGCCGTGGCGCTGGCCGCCGCCCTTTTCCGCCCCGATCTGGGCGAGGAGGTGGTGGTGATCGGCTCGGGCGGCAATGTGGATGAGGCGATCTTTGCCGAAGCCCTCGCGCGGTTTCCCGGCTGAGGCCAATTGTCCGCGCCCCGGAGACAGCCGATAACCAGCGCAATGGCAAAGCGCGGCGCGCCCGCCGGTCCGGACGCGGCCGCCCCGGCCGACACCGGCATCGGCCCGGAAGCGGGGCCGACGGACGAAGAAGATGGGCGGGGCAGAAGTGCAACGCTCGGCGCCGGCGCTGCAGGGCGCCCCGTGCGGCTGATTGACTTTGGCAGCCCCTTTCGTCACGTTTCCGCGAGAATTTTAGTGAAAGAGATCGAATGACCAGGTTTATGGGCGCGTTGCTCTCGGCGGGGATGCTCTGCGGTTGTGGCGGAGCGGCGGTGGTCGGAAACAATTCCGGCGGCAATGGCGGCGGTGGCGGTACGGCGGCCATCGTGGTGCCCAGCATATTGGCCCATAATGTCGACAGCATTCTGTACAGCGCCCGCAATCAGACGATCAATGTGACGATGACGGGCCTCGACTCCACCCCGGCCGCCGCCAGCTTTGTGCGCAATGCCGCGCTGGATGTACCCGGCTATGAGGCCTTCACCGTGCAGGAAGACGCGCTGGATCGCTTCTTCATCGCCCTTGCCGCCGAAAGCGCGGATGGCAGCGTGCAGGCAGGTGTTGCAGGCGATGGCGGGCAGTTCACCCGTTTTTATGCCGGGACAAATTACAGCCGCACCGGGGGCTTTGATGCCCCGCCATTGACCGATCCCGCGCCCGGGACCGGGCAGGTCAGCTATGCGGGCAGCTATGCGGGCCTGACCAATCTGGGTCTGGCGCGCGACCCCGTGACCGGCGCCCACACCATCAGCTCGGATCAGACGCTGGACATTCCTGCGGGCACGGATGAATCGCTAGTTCCGCATCAGGCAGCCCGCGTCTCGGGTGACGTCTTCCTGAACGCCAATTTTGCCGACAACCTCGTCAACGGCGCGGTCTACAACCGCGAGATCGTTGACACGAATATGGCCCTCGCCACGATCTTTCTGGTCGATGGGACGATCGACGCGAACGGTGCCTTCAGCGGCGAGATCAATCTGGCAGATCGCACGGTCGTCGGTGATTTCGGAGGCGTTTTCGGCGGCACGAACGCCGCTTCGGTTGCCGGTGCCACGCATCTCTCCGGATTTGAGGATGCCTTTGACAACGAAGAGGAATACGGCATCTTCGTGCTCGGCCAATGCGGCAATTCCGGTGCGTCCAGCATCTGCGACGACGTCGCGCCCACCGTCACACCATGAGCCTGCGCCGGGCGCGGCGCGTCCGGCCGCAGATCATTCGGCACATGGCGTTGGGGATGGCGCTGGCGCTGGCGCTTCCGGTCATCGCGCTGCGGGCCGAGACACTGACCCCGGACCAGCTGCGGCAGGCCGGGGTGACGGCTTTGGCGGCCGGAGATCTGCCGCTCACCGACGAGATCGCCCGCACGCTGATCGAAGCTGACCCCCGGGACGCGCTGGCGCATTATCTGCGCGGCATGGTTTATTTCCGCCTGGGCGATGCCCCGGCGGCATCGCGCGAAGGACGGCTGGCCTTTCGCAGCAGCGGATCGGACCTGCAACGCCATCAGGCGGCGCGGCTGACCGCAGGCGCGGCGCTGCGCAACGATCAACCGGCATGGGCGCGGTTCTGGCTGCGCCGCGCGGTTGAGGCGGCCCCCACCCGGGCGGCGCGGCAGGAGAGCCTGGCCGCCCTGCGCGCCCTACAGGAGGCGGCGGACTGGCGCGCCTCGGCCCGGTTCAGCCTCTCGCCCTCGTCCAATGTCAATGCGGGCGCAGACAGCCGCTACAACACGGTCGATGGCATGCCGGCCGTCGGCCTTCTCAGCGGCTCTGCGCAGGCGCTCTCGGGCACGGTGGCCACGTTGAACGCCGAGGTGAACCGCCGGCTGCTGACGCGGCCGGGCGGTCAACTGTGGCTGGATGCGCGCCTCTATCTCAAAGGTGTCGCGCTGAGTGCCTCGGCGCGGCAGCAGGCGACGCAAGCCCCGGGCGGCAGTGGCGTTTTGCCGCCGCCCCCCAGCGATGCCTTTGACAGCGCCAATGCCGAACTGGCACTGCGCTGGCAACAGCCCCGCCCCCGGGGCAGCCGTGTCGTGCAACTGACCGGCGGCCAGAGCTGGGAAGCGGGCAACCGCTCCTTTCACTATGGTGAAGTGGCGCTGAGCCAGAGCCATACGCTCGGCGCGCGTGATCTGCTGTCCTTTGGCGCCAGCGGCGAATACCGCTGGTCTGAACGGCGGGCAGATCAGGATCAGAGGCTGTTCGGGCTGCAGGCGCAATGGCGCCACGCCCTGCCCAAGGGGGATATCCTCGCCGCGGGCGTGGCCCTGCGTCAGGCGGACGCCGGGGCCAGCAACCTGCGCTCGCTCAGCTCGACGGTGCAGCTGACCTGGCAACCTGCACGCCCCGTGGGTCCCTTCTCCGGGGCGCTGTCGCTGGGCGGCAGCCTGACGGATTACCCCGATTACATCGAACTGGCACTGGGGGCGGTGCCGGGCGGTCGGCAGGACCGCACCCTCTGGGCCGACCTCGACCTGTGGAACCCCGCGCTGGCCTTTGCCGGGTTCCAGCCCCGCGTCAAACTGCGTGCCCTGAACGTCGAGAGCAATGTCAGCCGGTTTTCCCATTCGGAATTCTCGGTGAATTTCGGGCTGCGCTCGGCCTTTTAGCGTCCCCCCATCCGACCTCTGCGCCCGCTTCGGGCTGGCCTTCCCTGCGCGGCGCGCTATGGTCTGGACCAGAGCAAACCGCAGGCGCCGCCCAATCCCTTCTGGCGCAAGAGAGGCAAAATGACATTGAAATATCTGCACACGATGGTCCGGGTTCTCGACCTGGAGAAATCCATGGCGTTTTACAAATTGCTCGGGTTGGAAGAAACCCGCCGCATCGACAATGAAAAAGGGCGTTTTTCGCTGATTTTCATGGCCCCTCCCGGACAGCCGGAATGCCCGGTCGAGCTGACCTATAACTGGGATGGCGACACCGGCCTGCCCGCGGACAGCCGCCATTTCGGCCATCTGGCCTATGGCACCGACGACATTTACGCGCTCTGCCAGCATCTGATGGACAATGGCGTCACCATCAACCGCCCGCCGCGGGACGGCCATATGGCCTTTGTCCGCAGCCCGGACAATGTCTCGGTGGAACTGCTGCAAATCGGCGAAGCGAAAGCCCCGGCCGAACCCTGGGCCAGCATGGAAAACACCGGGATCTGGTGAAGCGACGGCCGGGCGGCAGGGGCGGTAGCCCGCTTTCGGCCGCCCCTGCCCCGTTGAAAAGACGTTGAAAAAGACCCCGCGCCATTGAAAAGGGCCCCGCATCGCTGCCGGGGCCCTGTTTGCTGATCCCGGTCGCGGGTCAATAGATGTAACGGATCTGATCGGTCCAGTAGCGCTCCAGCCGGCGCAGCGTCTGGTTCACATCCTCAATGCCATCGGCGCCGATCACGCCCCGCGCTTCCATACCCTCGGCATGCCGCTGGAACAAAGCCCCCACCGCATCACGCAGCGCCCGGCCCTTCGGCGTCAGCTTGACCCGCACCGAACGGCGGTCAATCTCGCAGCGCTGATGGTGCATATGTCCGGTTTCAACCAGCTTTTTCAGGTTATACGAGACGTTCGAGCCCTGATAATAGCCGCGGGTCTTCAGCTCGCCCGCCGTCACCTCATTCTCGCCGACGTTGAACAGCAAGAGCGCCTGCACCGGGTTGATCTCCAGCACGCCCAGACGCTCAAACTCATCCTTGACCACATCGAGAAGCAGCCGGTGCAGCCGCTCGACCAAAGCCAGGCTCTCCAGATAGGAGGTCATGAACCCGGCGCGTGGCGCATCGGTAATCGCGTTTTGTATCGTCATTCCAATCTCCGCAATCGCTTCCCGAGGCTGAATGTGACGTCAAAAGCCAAAGTTTCGGTTAAGCGCCGAAAATGCGGATCAAATTTACAAAAATGACTTCGCGTAATGGGCCGCTCCCCGCGCGAGAACGGCCCCTGGCGGATCAACGCACGGGCGTGTGCCGGTTGCGTGCGAATTGACCAATTCGGCCAAGAAGCTCTTGATATTTAACGGGAGTTTCCGCAGAACCGGTGATCCACGGGTAGATTTCCTGATCATTTTCGGTCAAAAGCTGATCATAAAGGGTCAGATCCTCTTCTGTCAGATTGACGAGATGTTCATCCGAAAACGGCCCGAGAATCAGATCCATTTCCTTGATGCCCCGCCGCCAGCTGCGCATCCGCATGCGTTTCAGCCGGGCATCCTGGCTTTCAGAGGGGTCTCGGGGGGCCTCGATCGGGGGATTCATACCGGTTCCTTCATCAACTGGCGCAGCTGCTTCTCCAACTGCCCCAAGCGCGCGTCCAGATCAACGACCTGCGCGCGAATGCTGCGAATTTCTGACAGCACCGCCGCTTGCGCCGGGCTGATCCCCGTCTGGCCCTGCGGAGCCGCCCCCCGGCCCGGTTCTGCGCCCGCCATCACACCCTGCTGCGATGCCCGCGGGGCGGCCTCGGCGGTTTCGGGCGCCTCCACGCCATCCCCGCGGCCGGTCAACAGCCACATGATCGAGACGCCCAGCATCCCTGCCAGCATCTGCAAACGGTTGGCGCGGGGTTCTGCGCTGTCATTCTCCCAGCCGCTCAGGGTTTTCAGACGAACCCCCAGCCGCGTGGCCAATTGGTTCTGGCTCAGCCCCGCCGCCTCGCGCGCGGCGGCCAGCCGGTCGCCCAGGGTTGCGGCTTCTTCGCTGTACCAGCTTTCGGGTTTTTCGGCGTCCATCGTGCCTCCTGCTCTGCTTCTCGCTTGATCGGGTGCAAGGTGCAGCCTAAGACATGGGTCCGGCAGATACAAACCGGAGTTCCCCCACCATGGCTTTCCTCTCGGATACGCTCGCGCGCGTCAAACCTTCGCCCACGATTGCGGTGACGCAAAAAGCCGCCGAACTGAAGGCCGCGGGCCGTGACATCATCGGCCTTGGCGCCGGCGAGCCGGATTTCGACACGCCCGAGCATATCAAGCTGGCGGCAAAAGAGGCCATTGATACCGGCAAGACGAAATACACCGCCGTCGACGGCATCCCCGAGCTGAAGAAAGCCATCTGCGAGAAATTCGCCCGTGAGAACGGCCTGACCTACAAACCGAGCCAGGTTTCGGTGGGCACCGGCGGCAAGCAAATCCTCTACAACGCGCTGGTCGCCACGCTGAACCCCGGCGATGAGGTGATCATTCCGGCGCCCTACTGGGTCTCTTACCCCGATATGGTGCTGCTGGCGGGCGGCGAGCCGGTGTTTGTCGAAGGCCCGATGCAGACCGGCTACAAGATCACCGGCGAACAGCTGGAAGCCGCGATCACCCCGAAAACCAAATGGTTCATGTTCAACTCGCCCTCGAACCCTTCGGGCGCGGGCTACAGCTGGGATGAGCTGAAAGAGCTGACCGATGTGCTGATGCGGCATCCGCATGTCTGGGTGATGACCGATGACATGTATGAGCATCTGGTGTTCGGCGATTTCAAATTCTGCACCCCGGCCGAGGTGGAACCCGCGCTCTATGACCGCACGCTGACCTGCAATGGCGTCTCCAAAGCCTATGCGATGACCGGCTGGCGCATCGGCTATGCGGCGGGCCCCGAGACGCTGATCCGCGCCATGGGCAAGGTGCAGTCGCAATCCACCTCGAACCCCTGTTCGGTCAGCCAGTGGGCCGCGGTCGCCGCGCTGAACGGTCCGCAGGACTATGTCACGTCCAGCCGTGCGATCTTTGAGCGCCGCCGTGATCTGGTGGTGGCCGGGCTGAACGATTGCGCGGGCATCGTCTGCCCGGTGCCGGAGGGGGCGTTCTACGTCTATCCCTCGATCGCCGATTGCATCGGCAAAACCTCGGAAGGCGGCACGCTGATTGCGAATGACGAAGCCTTTGCCACCGCGCTTTTGGAAGAAACCGGGGTGGCGGTGGTTTTTGGCGCGGCCTTCGGTCTTTCGCCGAATTTCCGCATCAGCTACGCTACCTCGGACGCGGCTTTGACCGAGGCCTGCGCACGGATCAAGTCGTTCTGCAGCAAGCTTAAATAACAACATCGGCCAGAGCGCCGGGAAGACGGGGGCATCATGGCAGGCGATCTGCCCGACTATTACTTCCGCATCCGTGAAAACGGGGCGGCGGTGTTCCGGGTGGACACCGAGAACCGCCAGCGGCGGATCGAGATGGACCAGATCGCCCTCGTCAACGTCAAGAACGGCGAGATCAAAGCCCATGGCGACCGGCAATTGTCAGAGGCGGATCTGCTGGAGATCCGCCGCTGGCTGCGCGACCGGGTGGCGCTGCTGGCGCAGCGCGACATCGACGATATCCACCGTGCGGTGGATTACCTGAACCTGACCACGCAATGGGTGCAGTCGAAGGCCAGCGATGAGCAGCTGGAGAATGTCACCGACGCGCTCCTGCTTGCCATGCATGATCTGCGCTCGGTTCTGGTGCGCAAAAAGGCCGACCGCCTGCTGAAGAACATGCCGCAGGGCGCGGACGACAGCGACGATTAGGGCCGCTCTGCCCGCGCGACCGGGGCCGTCCCTATGCGCGGGGGCGGCCCTTTTCTCATCCGGCAGTCCCGGTCAATAGAGGCTGGCCACCTGCGTGCGCCGCACCGAGGGCAGCACCACCACTTTGGCCGCATGCCGCGTGCGCTTTTCCAGATCGATGATGTCCTGATCCAGCAGGCGGATACAGCCCGAGGAGGCCGCCTGCCCCAGATGTTCGGGCTCACAGGCGCCGTGGATGCGGTAGAGCGTGTCCTTGCCATCCTGAAAGAGGTAAAGCGCCCGCGCGCCCAGAGGATTGCCCGGCCCCGGCGCCATGCCGCCATTCGCCACCGAATAGGGCTCAAACTGCGGCCAGCGCGCCACCATGCTGTCGGGCGCCTTCCAGCGCGGCCAGGCGCGGGTGAACTGCACCACCGCATCGCCGTTCCAGGCAAAGCCATCCGCCCCCACACAGACGCCGTACCGCAGCGCCGTGCCATCCGCCCCCACAAGGTGCAGGTTGGCGGCGTCGGGGTTCACGATGATCGTGCCCTGCGGCTGATCGGGGAACGGGTTGGGCACCTCTTGCCGCCAGAGCCTTTGAGCCACCACCCCTTCCGGGATTGCGGGCACCGGAAAGGGTTCATCCAGCACTGCGCCGTAAAAGGCGGGCAAGGGCGGGATCGGTTCTGGCACCGGCGGGGTTGCGGTGTTGAGGTCGGGGCGCAGATCGGGGGCGAGCGGGCGCGAACAGGCCGAAAGCGAGGCCACCGCAGCGGCCGCGACGAAGGAACGTCGGGAAATCATGTCAGGGATCCTTGGAAAAGCTGAGGGAAAACAGCCGCAAACCCTTGCGGCGGCACCATCAGCTGATCCGGGGTGGTCCCAGATTGGGGCGCAATGCCCGCCCGCTCAGCGCGACCGTGGTGTCGCGCGGCGCAGGCACCGTGGTGTGATGCGCCTGCGGCGTCACCGCCGCCTGCCCCAGCACCGCATCGGGACCGCAGGGCGCCCCCGGCAAGGCCGGACCGTGACAACGGCGCGGCGGCGGCATCACGGTGGCGTCGCGCGCCGCAGACAGGCATTCCGTCGCGGCCACCGCGCCGCAGGCCCCACCAGAAAGCGTGTTTTGCGCCTCAACGGTCGTCGGGTTCACAGGGAAACGCGCGGCATAGGCCCCCCAGGGGAGCACTGCCAGCAGCAAAAATGTGGTGAAGATCAACCGGATGACACGCATGTCCCCGTTAGTGCCAAAGGCGGCAGGCACTGTCGAGGCGCAAGGGCCGCGGCCACGGGCAACTCTTCGTGAGACCGAGGCCCCTTTTTCGTGAGCAGCCCCGGCATCGCAGGGCCGCCGCAGCACCGCCACGACGGCCTGCACCGGCGCGATCAGACCGCCGCTTCCACCGCCGCGACGATCGAGCCGACAGCGGTTTCGAGCACCTGCGCATCCTCGGATTCCGCCATCACCCGGATCAGCGGTTCGGTGCCCGATTTGCGGATGAGGAGCCGGCCGTTGCCACGCAGATCCGCCTCAGCCTGCGCAATCGCCGCCTGCACGGCGGCCACTTTCAGGGGCTCCTGCCCCTCGCCGTAGCGCACATTCTTGAGCATTTGCGGCACGGTCTCAAACTGCTGCACCAGCGCGCTGGCAGGCTCAGCCGATTCCGACATCGCGGCCAGGAACTGCAGGCCCGCGATCAGCCCGTCGCCGGTGGTGGCATAATCGGTCATCACGATATGGCCCGACTGCTCGCCGCCCAGGTTAAAGCCGCCCTCGCGCATCCGCTCGACCACATAGCGGTCACCCACCGCCGTGCGCTCCAGCCGCAGCCCCTTGCCCGTCAGGAACCGCTCCAGCCCGAGGTTCGACATCACCGTGGCCACCAGCGCGCCGCCCTTCAGCCGCCCTTCGGCGGCCCAGCGTGCGGCAAAGAGCGCCATGATCTGATCGCCATCCGCCACCCGGCCGGTTTCATCAAGGATCATCACCCGGTCGGCGTCGCCATCAAGGCTGATCCCCAGATCCGCCCCATGCGCGACCACGGCGGCGGCGGCGGTGTCGGTATGGGTCGAGCCGCAGTTGTCGTTGATGTTAAAGCCGTTGGGCGTGGTGCCCACCGGGATCACCTCACAGCCCAGCTCCCACAGCACCTCGGGCGCGGCCTTGTAGGCGGCGCCATTAGCACAATCGAGCACGACCTTCAGCCCCGAGAGGCGCCCCTTTCCCGGAAAAGTGGTCTTGGCATATTCGACATAGCGCCCGCGCCCGTCATCAATCCGCTTGGCGCGGCCAATATTCTGCGGCTGCGCCAGACGGATCTCGGTGCCGAGGAGCGCCTCGATCTCGGCTTCGGCCTCATCCGAGAGTTTGAACCCGTCGGGGCCAAAGAATTTGATGCCATTGTCATCGGCCGGATTGTGGCTGGCGGAAATCATGATCCCCAGATCGGCGCGCATCGAGCGGGTCAGAAAACCCACCGCTGGTGTCGGCACCGGCCCGAGCAGCAACACGTTCATCCCCGTCGAGGTCAACCCGGCGGTCAGCGCGTTTTCCAGCATATAGCCGGAGAGGCGGGTGTCCTTGCCGATCACCACCCGGTGGCCATTGCGGCCATCACGGCGGAAATAGCGCCCGGCGGCGGCCCCGAGCTTCAGCGCCATCTCGGCGGTCATCGGCCAGGAATTGGCGGTGCCGCGCACCCCATCGGTGCCAAAAAGCCTGCGTGTCATTCGGAATACCCCATCACCATGCCGCGCCAAAGGGCAATGCCCTGCGCGATCTCTTGTACATCATGCACCCGGTGCAGCTGGATGCCCTGCGAAAGCCCCACCAGTGTCACCGCGAGCGTCCCGGGCATCCGCTGGTCGGCCTGCTCAGCCCGCCCGATGGTGCCGATAAACCGCTTTCGCGAGGTGCCCAGAAGCACCGCGCATCCCAGCCCGTGAAACAGCGACAGCCCGTTGATCAGCGCAAGGTTATGCGCCACCGTCTTGCCAAACCCGAGGCCCGGATCGGTCAGGATCTGCGCGCGCGGAATGCCCGCCGCCTCGGCCACCGCGATGCGTTCTTCCAGAAAATCATAGACATCGAGGAGCACATCATCATAGCGCGGTGCCGCCTGCATCGTCTCGGGGCTGCCCTGCGCATGCATCAGGCAGAGCGCCGCCCCGGCCTGTGCCGTCACCCCGGCGAGGGCCGGATCATAGGTCATCGCCGCCACATCATTCACCAGATCGGCGCCGGCGGCCAGAGCTGCCGCCGCCACCGCCGCCTTGCGGGTGTCGATCGAGATCGGCCCCTTGTGCCCTGCCGAGCGGAGGGCGGCGATCAGCGGCGCGGTGCGGGCAACCTCCTCGGCCTCGGGCACGGTCACCGCCCCCGGCCGGGTGGATTCGCCGCCGATGTCGAGAATATCCGCCCCCGCCGCCAGCAGCGCCTCGGCCTGCACCAAGGCCGCATCGGGCCGGTCATAGCGGCCCCCATCCGAGAAACTGTCGGGCGTGGTGTTGACGATGCCCATGATCTGCGGCGCGTCCCAGCGCATCCCCGCCAGCGGCGCGCGCGGCGCGGTCAGCCGATGCACGACCTCGGGCGGCAGGTCACTGGCCGCCATCAGCCCCCGGCTGCCGCCGCGCGAGAGGACCTCGACCCGGTCGAACCAGCACCAGCCCCCCGCAAGGGTCAGCGCGCCCGCCGGGCGGCAGGCATCGGTCTGGGCGAGCGGGCGGTAATACAGTCGTTCCATCCCTGCCTTTCAGCCGATCCGGCCCGGCTTGGCAAGGCTCAGCGCGCCAGAAGCGTGACGGGCACGCGACTTCCTGCCGGAACTGAAACATCGCCGTGAAGTTCCAGCCGCGTCGCCGCCATCGTCTCGGCCAGCCAGAGCGCCAACGCCACGCCATCGCGCGCCTTGGGCCCGTCCACCGCATCGAGCACGATTTTCGACGGCGCCCAGACCACCATCTGCCCGTGTTTCATCGCCCAGTCGATCTCGGTCCGCGTTGCCACCACCACACAGCGCGGGTCGCGCGCGGCCAGCACCCAGGCGTTTTGCTCAATCGCCAACAGGTCAATGCGCCGCTGCGTCGGGCGGTGGCCGGTCTCGGGGCGCGCCCCCTCAGGCAGGCCCACGGCCAGGATCACCGGCAGGCCCTCGGCCTGCAAGGCGTCAAGCTGCGCGCCCAAGGCCGGATCCGCCATAGCCGCATTCGAGAGATAGACCACCACCGGATGCAAAGCGGCGGCGCTTCCATCCTCGGCCACCCGCTGCACCGGCACGGCGGCGCGTGAGCGGACAATCTCCACCCCCAGCGCGCCCGGACCCCGGTCCAGCTTTTCGATCCGCACGAAAACCCGCATCGCCTGCGGTTCGGCCAGAATACGCTCGGCCACCCGTTCAGACAGGGTCTCCAACAGGTTCAGCCGCTCATCCGCCAGCTCGGCGGCAATCGCCTCGGTGATCCGGTCATAGGAGAGGATGCGGTCCACATCATCTTCCAGCGGCGCGGGCGCCGGGCGCACCTCGACCACCACATTGAAGCGCAGGCGCTGCACATGGCCGCGCTCTTGCTGGAACGCCCCGATATCGGCCGAGACCACGTGATCGCGCAGGCTGATCCGGTCGCGCGGATCGGCGCTGGCCGAGGCCTCGGCGCGCTCTTCGGGATGGGCAAAGGCAAGGGTGATGTCGCTGGTCATGGGCTTTCCGGATCTATGCCCGGCGGACTATATCCCCGCCCGCCCCGCACCGCAGCCCCGAAACGACAGCGCGGCACCGCCGTGCGACTTTCAACCCCGCCCGCAGGGAGGCTCGGATGGGCAGAGGAACGGCGGGACGGCACAGGGATGAGGAACGGCGGATCCCGCCCAATGCAAAACGGGCCCCCGACAGGGGCCCGCCAAGAAACCCGCAAGGGGCCGGTCAGTTCGATGCGAGCTGAATTTCCGCCGAGCTGTCGAGCCCGCGGTAAAAGATGTGGTGGCCGATCTGTGCCGTCCGCGTGAAGCGGTGCGACCAGGTGGGACGCACGGCGGGCGTGTGGAAATAGGTCGCCCCTTCGGTCAGCCGGCGCGGCGCACCGTCCAGCATCGCGCGCGCCACCTTGGCAACGCGGTCATAGGTGGCTTTCTCGCTGATGCGATCCGCCCGCCCGTCGCAGACATAGGAGAACTGGCATCCGCGCCCGTTCGACTGCTGCACCACACCGCAGATCGAGCCCGGAAAGGCCGGATCATCGACGCGGTTCAGGATGACTTCCGCCACCGCGGCCTGTCCGGCCACTTCCTCGCCCCGGGCTTCAAAGTACAAAGCCTTGGCGAGACATTGGAATTGCGCATCGCCCGTGGCTACGGGCTGCGTATCGACCCATTCCTCGGAATAGGCGATGGGGGTGACGGCAGCGTCACCCTTGGCTTCTTTGCGCGCCGCAACCGGCGCGGTGGTGATGGCGGTCAGCCTTCCGGCCGGAACCGCACCCAATGCCGAACGTTCTTGCCCCAGGAGCGCCAGAAGCCCCTGATCCACCGGCACAATGGCACTTGTGGGTTCGTTCGACTGGCTTACCGTGACTTCGGCACGCAAGCCTCCGGCGAGGGCCAGGAGCACAATCGCGCCCCCCGTCCAGCTTTTCAGCACTGACATGTAATCTTCCCAGTAAGGACAGTTCATCGCGTTTTTAAAAACGCGATGACGCCGGGTAGCGGAATAATCCGCACCTGTCCACCCTTGTGGCAAAATTACAACATAACCGCAGCGGGAACCGGCGGAATGTCGCTCAGACGGCGGAATACCCCCGTCACCTATACGTGAAATAACGCGAACTGGGCGTGATTTCTAGGGGTATTCGTACATTTTTAAGATTTTTTCGGGGCCAGGAGCGCGAAATGTGCCGCCGCGAGTCGCGCAACCGGAACGCGAAAAGGCGAGCAGGAAACGTAGTCGAATCCCGCTGCCCGGCAGAAGGCAATCGATTCGGGGTTGCCGCCATGCTCGCCACAGACCGAAATCGTCACGTCGGGACGCCGTTCGCGCCCGCGCGCGGCCCCCATCAGCAACAGCTCCCCCACCCCTTCCACGTCCAGAATGTGGAAGGGATCCTCGCGGTAGACGCCCTGGCTGACATAGGTGTTCATGAAACGCCCGGCATCGTCGCGCGACAGACCATAGGTCATCTGCGTCAAGTCATTGGTGCCAAAGGACAGAAAACTTGCGTGCTCGGCAATTTCGCCCGCGCGCAGCGCCGCGCGCGGCGTCTCCACCATCACCCCGAGGCGATAGGTAAAGGTCGCGCGCATCTCGTTTTTCACCGCCGTGGCCACGGCATCAATCCGCGCCTTCACCAACTCGACCTCGCGCTGCGCCGAGACGAGCGGGATCATGATCTCGGGCACCACCGGCGCGCCGCGACGGCTGGCCTCGACCGTGGCCTCGAAAATGGCGCGGGCCTGCATGTCGTAGATCTCGGGCACAGTGATTCCCAGCCGCACGCCGCGCATCCCCAGCATCGGGTTGAATTCCGACAAGGCCTCTGCCCGGCGGGTGACTTCCGACAGCGGCCGGTCCAGCGCCTCGGCCAGTTCACGCATCCCGTCGCGGTCATGCGGCAGGAATTCGTGCAAGGGCGGATCGAACAGGCGGATGCAGACCGGCTGCCCGGCCATGATGTCAAAGAGCGCAATGAAATCAGCGCGCTGCATCGGCAACAGCCGGTCGAGCGCCACTTTGCGGTCGCTGGAAGTATCGGCAAAGATCATCTCGCGCATCACGGTCAGACGGTCTTCGTCAAAGAACATATGCTCGGTGCGGCAAAGACCGATGCCCTCGGCCTCAAAGGTGCGGGCGGTGCGCGCATCATCGGGCGTGTCGGCATTGGCGCGGATGCCGATGTCGCGGACGTTGTCGGCCCAGCGCAACAGGGTGCGGAATCCGTCATCCAGCGCGGGTTCCAGCATTTCCGCCGCCCCCGCCAGCACTTCGCCATTCGTCCCGTCCACGGTGATGATGTCACCCGCGCGGAACACCCGCCCGTCCTCGGTGGTCAGGGTGCGCTCGCGCCCCGACATATGCACCTGCGAGGCGCCGACGATGCAGGGCAGCCCCAGCCCGCGCGCGATCACCGCCGCATGGCTGGTCATGCCGCCCCGCTCGGTCAGCACGGCAACGGCGGCATGCATCCCCCGGATATCCTCGGGCGCGGTTTCGCGCCGCACGAGGATACAAGGCTCATCCCGCGCGGCCGAGGCCTGCGCATCGGCGGCGGAGAACACGATTTTACCGGTGGCGGCACCCGGGCTGGCGGCAATCCCTCTGGCGATCCGGTCGCGCGGCGCGCGCGGGTCGACCTGATAGTGCAACAGCTCCGACAGCGCGCGCGGCTCCACCCGCAGCAGGGCATCCTCGCGGCTGATGATCCCGTCATGCGCCAAGGCCACTGCAATCTTGACCTGCGCGCGCGACGAGCGCGCCACGCGGGTGGCGTCAATGATCGACAGCTTGCCGGTCTCGACGGTGAATTCCAGCTGCATCTCTTCGCGCAGCTTGGCCCGGCTGGCGGCACCATGGCGGATCAGATCGGCAAAGATCTCCGGCGCCTGCTCCTCGAGCGAGGGGCCTCGCGGATCGCGGGTCAGGAACAGCGTCTGCTGCGCCGCCTTGCGGCCCTGACTTTGGCCGCGGAATCGGCCGGTGACCTGCGCCGCCCCGGTGACATTATCGACAAACTGGATGGTGCCCGAACCGGAGAAGCCCGGCCCGATCCCCAGCGCCATATCCTGCACCACCAGACCCAGCGCCGCCTCGCCCGGCGCGCCCTTGGCCTGCCGCAACAGCCGCGCCGTGGTGCTTTCCCAGGCCCGCGCCATCGAGCGCAACACCTCGGTCAACTGCCGCGCCGGGCTTTGCGGAAAGCCCTCGTCGGTTTCCGCCTCATAGGCGGCGAGTGCCGCCACCAGCGCCGCCCCCGAGGGTTCCGCGGCAAACATATCGGGATCGAGCCGCGCCACATGGATCGCGTAAAGCTGCACGAAACGCAGATAGAGCGCATCCGCCGCCTCGGCCCCGTGGCTCGCGCGCAGGGCCGCATGGCGGGCGTCGTTCATGCCGACGTTCAGCACCGAACCGGGGCCGCCCCAATCGGGGTTTTCCGGGCTGGGGCGGACCGAGACCAGCATCCCTTCGCCGAACATCGAAGCGAGACGCTGGGTATCCACCAGCTGCCCCGCCGCAATCGCGCGCACGGTTTCAGCGGGCAAGGCCACGGTGCGCGGCACCGGCAGATCCATCCGAATCAGCCGCTGCAAGCATTTCGCCCGCCAGCCATGCCGCGCCACGCTGATCGGAGCCGCGGGCTCGATTTGAGTAAACTCAATGAAATCAGCGTGTTTCTGCATTGCAGCAAACTCCGTTACTGCTTGCAGCATACGCTGACTTTGCGGTGCCGCAAGAGGCGTTTCCGGATGGGGGAATCAGCCCTCCACCCGGGTAAGATCGGCCACACTGAGGCAGATCTGACGGATCCGGCTCAGCAGGTTCAGACGGTTGCGGCGCACCACCCCATTTTCGGCATTGACCTGCACTTCGGTGAAGAAGCCGTCGATCGGGGCCCGGAGTGCTGCCATGGCCGCCATGGCCGCCGCGAAATCTTCGGCTGCAATCGCCGGAGAGATCGCCGCCTCCGCCGCATCCAGCGCCGCGAAGAGATCGCGCTCGGCGTCGACTTCGGCAAATTTCAGATCGGCACCAAAGGAATATTCGACGCCATCCTTGGCCTCGGCCTGGCTGAGGATGTTGTTGGCGCGTTTGAAGCCCTGAATGAGGTTCACCCCATCGTCGGTTTTCAGGAAGGCCGCCAAAGCCTCGGCGCGTTTCACCAAGAGCGTCAGATCGTCATTGCCCGGCATCGCCAGGCAGGCGTCAATCACGTCATGGCGGATGCCCTGCTCTTTGAGGAACACCTTCAGGCGGTCGTGGAAGAAGGCGAGGAGGTCGGCCGTGTCACAGCCCGGCTGCGCCGCAGCAAACACCGCCGACAGCGGCAGCGTCAGCGCATTCGCCAGCACCAGCCGGATCACCCCCAGCGCGGCGCGGCGCAAAGCGAACGGGTCTTTCGACCCCGTCGGCTTTTCGTCAATCGCCCAGAAGCCGGTCAGCGTGTCGATCTTGTCGGCCAGCGCCACGGCGACCGAGACCGGCTCCGACGGCACGGCATCCGAGGGGCCGAGCGGCGAGTAATGGCCCTTACAGGCCTCGGCCACCGCCTCCGGCAGACCGGCGGCGCGGGCGTAATAGCTGCCCATCAACCCCTGCAACTCGGGGAATTCGCCGACCATCGCCGATTGCAGATCGGCCTTGGCCACCCGCGCGGCCTCGGCCGCCAGATCGGGGGCGGCACCAACCTTCGGCGCGATTTCGCGCGCCAAGGCCTCGATCCGTTCGATCCGCGCGAGCTGGCTGCCCAGCTTGTTGTGGAAGGTGACATTGGCAAGGCCCGCGGCCATCCCCTCCATCCCTTCCGACTTCACCCGGCGCAGGTCGTTCTCCCAGAAGAATTTCGCATCCGACAGCCGCGCCGACAGCACCTTGAGGTTGCCCTTCAGCACGGTGGCACCCTGATCCGCCGTCTCGCGGTTGGCCACGGTCACAAAGCCCTCAATCCGCCCGGTTTTCGGGTTGCGGACCGAGAAGAACTTCTGATGCTCCTTCATCGAGGTTTGCAGCACCTCGGGCGGCAGGCCCAGAAACGCCTCGGCAATATCGCCCATCAGCACGACAGGCCATTCGACGAGACCGGCGATTTCAGTGAGCAGGCCCTTGTCTTCGACCAGCTCCAGCCCGCGCGCGAAAGCCATGTTCTGCGCATCATGCCAGATCACCGCCTCGCGCTCGGCGCTGTCGAGGATGACATGCGCGCGTTTCAGCTTGGCGCGGTAATCGTCGAAGGAGGACACCACAAAACGCCCCGGCGCCATGAAACGGTGCCCTTCGGTGGTGTTGCCCGAGGTGATCCCATCCACATCCAGCGGCACCACCTCGGCCCCGGCTTCATCACTCAGGATGCACAGAATGGAATGCAGCGGGCGCACCCAGCGCAGGGAACCGCTGCCCCAGCGCATGGATTTCGGCCAGGGGAAATTGCGGATCGTGGCTTCCAGCACCTCGGCAATGATCTCGGCGGCCTTGCGGCCCGGCTTGGAGATCACCGCGAAATAGACCTGGCCCTTTTTATCGTCGCGCACTTCCAGCTGTTCGAGCGTCAGCCCGGTCGAGCGCAAAAAGCCGTCAATCGCGGGCTGCGGCGCGTCGGTTTTCGGGCCTTTGCGCTCTTCGCGCACCATGGCGCTCTCGGCACTCAGGCCCTCCAGCGTCAGACACAACCGGCGCGGGGTCGAGAAGGCCCCGGCGCTGGCATAGGTCAGCCCGGCCTCGACCAGACCATCGGTCACCAGTTTCTTCAGATCTTCCCGGGCGCGGCCCTGCATCCGGGCCGGAATTTCTTCGGAGAAGAGTTCAATCAATAGATCCGGCATTTTTCGTCTCCGCATTCGCATTCAACTGGTGCCAGGCATAGGCCCGCCCGTCAGGATAGACTGCCACGACGCGGTCAACGTCGGGGTGGATGTTGCTTTCGGCCAGAAAAGCCACCGCTTTGCCGGTTTCCAGATCGCTGCCGATGCGGGTGGCATCAAAGCAGCCGAACCAGTTCGGGGCGTTCAGCGGGGTGGGCTGGTCGTAAATCGTATAGGTCTCGGTCAAGAGTGCCAGCGAGAGCGGCGTGGTAAAGCAGCCGCGAAAGCGCAGGGGCGAGCTGTCGGAATCAATGCCCTCAAAGCCTTCGGTCAGAATGTCCTCGGGCTGGCCGCTGACCACCGAGGTCAGCCGGATCTCGGCCGCGGGCGCGCTGGCCTGCAACCGGTTGTAATAGGCGTATTCCTGCACGTAATACATGACGCCGCCCGCCAGAAGCGCTGTCAGCACGATGAAGCCTCCGACGATCTTGCCATTCACGCCGTCACCTCGGCGGCCAGCGCGCCCCCCGCCGGGGTGGTCACAAAGGCATCGGCGCATTGCTTGGCCAGCGCCCGGACCCGGCCGATATAGGCCTGCCGCTCGGTCACCGAAATCACCCCGCGCGCGTCGAGAAGGTTGAACAGATGCGAGGCTTTGATGCATTGGTCATAGGCGGGATGCGCCATGACGATGCGGCGGCCTGCCTTGTCCTCGGCCGGGGCCGCCAGAATGCGTTCGCATTCGGCCTCGGCATCCTTGAAATGCTGCAAGAGCATCTCGGTGTCGGCCTGATCAAAGTTCCAGCGGCTGTATTCCTGTTCGGTCTGGCGGAAGATGTCGCCATAGCTGAGCGCGATCGGCGAGGCCGGATCGTTGAACGGCATGTCCATCACATGGTCAACGCCGAGCACATACATCGCCAGCCGCTCCAGCCCATAGGTCAGCTCGCCCGAGACCGGTTTGCAATCATGGCCGCCGACCTGCTGGAAATAGGTGAATTGCGAGACTTCCATCCCGTCGCACCAGACCTCCCAGCCCAGCCCCCAAGCGCCCAGCGTCGGGCTTTCCCAGTCATCCTCGACGAAACGCACATCATGCATTTCAAGATCAATCCCGATCGCCTCAAGGCTGCCGAGATAGAGCGCCTGCATGTCCTTCGGCGAGGGTTTGATCAGCACCTGATACTGATAATAATGCTGCAAGCGGTTCGGGTTCTCGCCGTAGCGCCCGTCGGTCGGGCGGCGCGAGGGCTGCACATAGGCGGCGGCCCAGGGCGTTGAGCCCAGCGAGCGCAAGGTGGTCGCCGGATGAAAGGTGCCCGCCCCCACTTCCATGTCATAGGGTTGCAAGACCGCGCAGCCCTTGGCTGCCCAATAGCTCTGCAAACGCAGAATGATCTCTTGAAACGAGCGGGGCGGGGTCTTGGTCATTCAGGGCTCCTGACGCAGCAAAGCGCCCTTTCCCTAGCCAAGGGGGGCGTGAGGGTCAATCGGCGCTTGCGCGCTTGTGCGCCGATTGGCCGGGATTTGGGCGCTTTCGGGGTGACGGCAGGAAACTTCCTGCTACTTTACGCGACAAATGAACGGCGCCGACGAACAGGCGCGGAAGACAAAGGTAGTGATATGGGGTTTGGAACACGCGGTGCAGCGCGGTTGATCGGGGCGGCAATCTCGACGGCCATTTCGGGGGCGGTCTTTTCGGCGGTGCTGGCGGGAACGGCCTGGGCGCAATCGGCCTGGGTGCAGGTTGAGGCGCAACCGAGCCTGCGCGAGGGCGAGGCACGGGCGCAGGACTGGTCCGCCACCTTCCCCAATGTCGCGGGCTTTGCGATGTCCACCGGCTGGTATGCCATTGCCCTTGGCCCCTACACGCCAGAGGATGCGGCGCAGCAGCTGAAACTTTTGCGCGGTGAGCGGATGGTTCCCGCCGACAGCTATGTCACCGATGGCAGTAAGTTCCGGCAGCAATATTGGCCGGTCGGCATGCCGCGCCCGGCACCCGAGCCCACCAACCCCGGCGAGGTCGCGCCCGCTGATCCGCTGGCGGCAAACGCCCCGGAGACCGCCGCCCCGACCGAACTGCCCGCGCTCACCGCGACGGAGGCGCTCGGCGGCGATACGACAACGGGTGATGCGACAGCAGGTGGTTCGACAACGGGTGGTGCCGCCACCGTGCCGCCGCTGCCGGCAGAGCTGCTGGTCGGCACCGACACCGCCACCGCCACAGCCCCGGTGATGCCGGGCGCCGCGGCTTTGGGATCGGCCTTGCCCGACGAAACCCCGCAAGAGGCCGCCGCCTCCGAGGCGCTTCTGGACCGCGAGGGCAAGATGGCCCTGCAAGAGGCGATGAAATGGCAGGGCTTTTACACCGCCGCCATCGACGGCTCTTTCGGGCGCGGCACCCGCGCCTCGATGGCCGCCTGGCAATCGGCGCAGGGGTTTGAGCCGACGGGCATCCTGACCAGCGCCCAGCGCAGCGCCCTTCTGGAGGCCGTAGCCGAAGAACGCCGCGCGCTTGGCCTCTCCCGCGTCACCGAAAAAGAAGCCGGGATCGAGATCGACCTGCCGCTGGGGCTGGTGGAATTCAGCCGCTATGACCCGCCCTTCGTGCATTTCGAGGCCCGCGATGGCTCGGGCGTGACCGTGCTCCTGATCTCGGAACCGGGCGATCAGCAGACGCTGAAGGGTCTATACGACCAGATGCAGACCCTGTCGCTGGTGCCGCTGGAGGGCCCGCGCAGCCGCGAGCGGGGCGGCTTCAGCCTGACAGGCAGCAACCCCACCCTCACCTCGCATACGGAAGTCACCCTGAAGAACGGGCTGATCAAAGGCTTTACCCTCGCCTATCCGACCGCGAAAGACGCCGAGATGCAGCGGGTGCTGGCGGCGATGCAGGCCAGCATGACGCCGCTCGGATCTACCGCGCTGGACGACAGTCTGGGCGAGCCGCTGCTGGAGCCGAAAGCGGGGCTGATGTCCGGGCTGGAAGTGCGCACGGCAAAACTCTCGACCTCGGGCTTTTACATCTCGGATCAGGGGGCGGTGCTGACGCTGGCCGGAACCGTGGCCAATTGCGCCCGGGTGACGGTGGATGGCGATGAGTTCGACACCAATTTTATTGATGCCGACAAGGGGATCGCGGTGCTGACGCCGAAACAGCCGCTTGCGCCGAAGGGTGTCGCGGCCTTCCAAACCGATGTGCAGCGCGCGGGCAGCGATGTGGCGGTGGCGGGCTATTCCTATCCGCAGGCGATGACCGCGCCGGTGCTGACCTTTGGCACGCTCGCCGATCTGAACGGCCTGACCGATGGCGCGGCGCGGATGCGGCTGGCGCTGAAGGCGCTGCCGGGCGATGCGGGCGGCCCGCTCTTTGACCGCACCGGCGCGGTGATCGGCATGCTGACGCCGCCGCCGCTGGATCCCGCGCGCCTGCTGCCCGCCGATGTGACCGAGGCGCTGGAGGCCCCGGCCCTTGCCCCCGATCTGTCGGTGCATGGGTTCGCGCCGCTGGCCGCCACCGACACGGCGATTCTGGCGCCCGAAGATCTGATGCTGAAGGCGCAGGCGATGACCGTTCAGGTCTCGTGCTGGTGACCCCGCGCTGACGCGGCGGGCCGGGTGACCGGCCTGCGCAAAGCCCCCCTGCCCGATCAAAGCCCCGGTTCCGCCCGGGGCTTTTTCGCATCAGCGCCGCCAGAACCGCGGCAAGAGCAGCACCAATACCGAGACCAGCTCCAGCCGCCCCAGAAACATGCCAATGATCATCGCCCATTTGGCGGTGCCGGGGAATTGGTTAATCGCGCCGTTGCCCGAGACCTCCGGGCCCCAAGCCGGGCCGACATTGGCAATCGAGGTCCAGGCCGCGGTGATCGCCGTGCGCGTCTGCAGGCCCGAGAGCGAGAGCACCACGATCAGCACGCCAAACGTCAGGATGAACAGGGTGAAGAACACCATCACCGAATCCACCACCTCATCCTCCACCGGCCGGTTTTGCAGCCGCACCGGGGCCACGCGATGCGGGCTGTGCAGCCGCCGGATCTGCGCCTTGATCGCCTGCAACAGGATCAGCCAGCGAAAGACCTTGATCGAGCAGCCGGTCGAGGCCGTGCAGCCCCCGATCAGCCCGGTGATGATCAGCACCACAAAGGCCAGATGCCCCCAGGTGGTGATGTCCTCCGAAGCATAGCCCGTGCCCGAAAAGATCGAGACCACGTTGAAGGTGACTTCGCGCAGGGTGGAGAACAGCGGCGCCTCGTGGCGCATCACGCGGTAGAGCACAATCACCCCGATCGCATAGGCGGTCCAGCGCAGATAGGCGCGCACCTGCACATCCTCCCAGAACGGCCGCACATGGCCTTGGGTGATCTGCACAAACCGGATGAACGGCATCGAGGCCAGGATCATGAACAGCGCCGAGGCATATTCGAGCGACCCCTCATAGCGGGTGAAACTGGTGTCGTAATTCGAGAACCCGCCGGTGCTCATGGTGGTCAGCGCATGCATCACCGCGTCAAAACCGGTCATGCCCAGCATGAAATACACCGCCGCACAGCTCAGCGTCAGCGCGACATAGAGCCGGATCATCGCGGTGGAAATATCCAGCGCGCGGGGCAGGATCTTGCCCAGCGTGTCAAACCCTTCCGAGCGGAAATACTGCATGCCGCCGACCTTCATCACCGGCAGGAAGATCATCGCGACGATGACGATCCCGAGGCCGCCCAGCCATTGCAGGATGCCGCGCCAGAGATTGGTGCCGGGGGGCAGCTCATCCAGCTTCAGAAAGGCGGTGGCCCCGGTGGTGGTCATCCCCGACATCGCCTCGAAATAGGCATCGGTAAAGCTGGCCCCCGGCGCGCCGATCATGAAGGGCAGCGCCCCAAACAGCGGCAGGGCCAGCCACACCCCGGAGGTGAGCAAGAACCCCTGCTGCAGGGTCAGCATATGCGACACGGTGTTGTGCGAGGCCAGCGCGATCAGCCCGCCCGAGGCCGTGGTGACAATGGCGGCTTCGGCAAAGCTGCGCCAATGCTCGTTCCCGGCAGACAAATCCACCGTCATCGGCAGCAGCATCGCCAAACCCAGCACTGCCACCAGCAGGCCAATCACATATCCTACCGGGCGCAGATCCATCATGCCCCTGATTGAGCCGGGCACGCCGCGCGTGTCAAGCCCAAGCGCTCGGGACCGGGCAATCAGCCGGGTGATTCTGCGGGGTGATTCTGCGGCAACAGCCCCCGGCGGTGCTGCAACTGCACCCACCCGCCCCCGCAAGGCAGCAGGCGCGGGCCAATGCCGGGCAGGCGGTACTGTTAGCGCAAACAGCCCAATGGCCTTTGACATAAGGCGGGAAGCACGCGAATCGCTGCGCGGCCATGCGAAGCTGTCGTGAAACTGTCTTTGATGACGTAATCTTGCTTGCGCTGCAGCGCGGCATCACTAAGCTTCCCGGCAACATCCACCCGAGGGAGGACCTGATGTTCCGTAAAATTCTGATCGCCAACCGGGGCGAGATCGCCATCCGCGTGATGCGTGCCGCGAATGAATTGGGCAAAAAGACCGTTGCGGTCTATGCCGAGGAAGACAAGCTCTCGCTGCACCGGTTCAAGGCGGACGAAGCCTATCGGATCGGCGCGGGCCTCTCGCCGGTGGGCGCCTATCTCAGCATTGACGAGATCATCCGGGTGGCCAAGGAATCCGGCGCGGATGCGATCCACCCGGGCTATGGCCTCCTGTCGGAGAACCCCGATTTCGTCGAGGCCTGCGCGGCGAACGGCATCACCTTCATCGGCCCCAAGGCCGAGACGATGCGCGCGCTGGGTGACAAGGCCAGCGCCCGTCAGGTGGCGATCAAGGCGGGCGTGCCGGTCATTCCCGCCACCGATGTGCTGGGCGAGGATTTCGACGCGATCAAGGCCGAGGCGGCCGAGGTGGGCTATCCGCTGATGCTGAAAGCCAGCTGGGGCGGCGGCGGGCGCGGCATGCGGCCGATCCTGAACCCCGAGGAGCTGATCGAAAAGGTCCGCGAAGGCCGACGCGAGGCCGAGGCCGCCTTTGGCAATGGCGAGGGCTATCTGGAAAAGATGATCCTGCGCGCCCGCCATGTCGAGGTGCAGCTTCTGGGCGACACGCATGGCGGCCTTTATCACCTCTATGAGCGCGACTGTACCGTGCAGCGCCGCAACCAGAAGGTGGTCGAACGCGCCCCCGCCCCCTATCTGACGCCCGAGCAGCGCGCCGAGGTCTGCGAACTGGCGCTGAAAATCGGCCGCGCGGTCGGCTATCAGAACGCGGGCACCGTCGAATTCCTGATGGATATGGACGATGAGAAGTTCTACTTCATCGAGGTCAATCCGCGGGTGCAGGTTGAGCATACCGTCACCGAACAGGTGACCGGCATCGACATCGTGCAAAGCCAGATCAAGATCGCCGAAGGCATGACGCTGGCCGAGGCCACCGGCACGCCGAGCCAGGCCGATGTGCATCTGCGCGGCCATGCGCTGCAATGCCGGGTGACCACCGAGGATCCGCAGAACAACTTCATCCCCGATTACGGTCGCATCACCGCCTATCGCTCGGCCACCGGCATGGGCATTCGTCTGGACGGCGGCACCGCTTATGCGGGCGGGGTGATCACCCGCTATTATGACAGCCTTCTGGTCAAGGTTACCGCCCATGCGCAGACGCCGGAACAGGCGATCAGCCGGATGGACCGCGCCCTGCGCGAATTCCGGATTCGCGGCGTCTCGACCAACATCGACTTTGTCATCAACCTGCTGAAACACCCGACCTTCCTCGATTACTCCTATACGACGAAGTTCATCGACACGACGCCCGACCTCTTCACCTTCAAAAAGCGGCGCGACCGGGCGACCAAGATCCTGACCTATATCGCCGACATCACGGTGAACGGGCACCCCGAGACCGCAGGCCGGGCGAAACCCGCCGCCGAGGCGCGCCAGCCCAAGCCCCCCGCCGTGAAGGTGGAACCGGCCTATGGCACCCGCAACCTTCTGGAGGACAAGGGGCCGCAGGCCGTGGCCGACTGGATGGCGGCGCAGACCAAGCTTCTCCTGACCGACACCACGATGCGCGACGGGCACCAATCGCTGCTCGCGACCCGCATGCGCTCGATCGATATGGTGCGGGCGGCGCCCTCTTATGCCGCCAACCTGCCGCAGCTTTTCTCGGTCGAATGCTGGGGCGGCGCGACCTTTGACGTGGCCTACCGCTTCTTGCAGGAATGCCCTTGGCAGCGGCTGCGCGACATCCGCGAGCGGATGCCGAATGTGATGACGCAGATGCTGCTGCGCGCCTCGAACGGGGT
>NZ_JBGQOG010000015.1:0-122043 GCF_052113705.1 Phaeovulum sp. W22_SRMD_FR3
CGGATGCTCCTCTCTCCACCTTTGCTCGCCACAATAGCGGCGGTTTGGCGGGAAGGCAGTTCATCCCATTAGCTCACTTGCGTGACTTTCCGGCCTCAGCCTTCAGCCAGCACGCCAACTTCTCGGCAAAGGGATCGAGTTTGCTCGGCCGCTCCGGCGTGGCGAAACGCGGCTCGATCGTGCCCGCGGCCAAATGTTTGGCCACAGTAATTTGCGACAGACCAGTCCGCCGCGCAATCTAGCGGATCGAAAAATTCTGACCCAAATACATCCGACGAATAATGTTCAAAAATCCCATGTGGATCACTCCGTTGCCCCCGCCGCTCATGGCTCAGGGGGAAGGTTAACATGGCTCACTTCTCAGTGGAAATTACGCGCCAACCCGGCTCAGTTCTGGGTGGAAATCAACACCGCAGTTCGGTGTCGCATCCCACAAGTGTAATACCGCTTGACTGGGACGCCTCCATTACCGAAGTCCAAGGCCAAGTTTCGGGCATGACTCTCACAAGTGGGCTTTTTTCTCCAATTCTCCGCGCGCGAAAACAAAGGAGCGGAGGACGGTTACTCTGCAAGCGCCCTCGATTTTCGGCCCCCCCCCGGGGGGTCAGCTGGATAGAAAGACCATTGACTATCTTTCGGCTGCGGCAACTTTTGCAGAGGTTTTGCTGATGATGCTGCATCCTACTCTGGAGCTAGAGCCTCAGGCAATCCCGGCACGGATCGAAGTGCCGCGTGCCCTTCTTCCCCGTAACGGGGCAAGTCGCTGCGCAATTCGCGAAGCTCCTCGTCAGCTCCCGTTGCACAACCCGCCGGAAATGCCAAAACTGTGACTCAGTGTCTCGCTCACGCTGGATAGAGCTTGGAGGCAACGTCATTTGGCCCTACGAACTGGCAATACTCCCCCCGTGCCAACCCAGAGAACCAATAGGAATAATATGAAATTCAACGCTTTCAGCAGCCAAGGTCTCATCGGTTTCGCGGGTGCCGGAGCCACTGCAGTTGTCTTGACGCCACTGTATTCCAGAGGCTTTGAACCGCTGGACCTAGCTTACTTAGTTGCTGCGATGCTTTTCGCAGCCCTCGCGACATTCTCATGGTGTGCGACTGCCTCAACTGCGGGGTTTGCCCGTATTCGAGCTTCGATTATGTTAGGCGCTGCGGCCTTCGCTACGCCAGCTATAGCCGTTTGGCGAGCGGTAAGCTCATTGGGCACGCCCGAAGGGGCAACAAAGTCACTGGCAGAGGGCGCGATCGCAACGCCATTTGGGTCACAGATCTCGTCTCCAGTTGCCTCAGCGCTCTTCTTAATTGGCTTGGTGTCGCTCGTGTTCGCGGCCGCTCAGTTTATCGTGTCATCACGGGATCTTGACGAGAACTATGACTGACCGGCCTCTGCACTTTCGTTCAGCTGCGATCAGAGCCCTTTTGGTTTATGCCCTGTGTAAAAACTTTTGGACCATCTAAATCCCGAGGTTTCGGCCTTGGTCACGGCAATGAGCTGTTGACGCCACCGGCCAACTGCAGCACGCCCTTTTGCCGCGCCCGCGTCGATCGGCTCTACGGCCATCATGCACAGTGCTTGCTCCTTGCTGCGCCAGACACGACCGACGGCATAGGGCGACCGGGACAAGCCAATCGCTGCACGGCTGACGAACGGCAGGAGCGGACCGGCCGCCCCTCCGCCCTGCCCCTCATCGCCGCCCTGCCCCGGCCATCCGGTCCAGCGCCGCGCCCAGTGCCGCCCGCAGTGCCTCGCGGTTCTTCCCGTCCGACACCCAGCCAAACCGCGTGAGCACCGCGCTCAGCGTCAGCTCCTCCAGGCAGACGGCATCCACCAGCGCCATATCGCTGATGATGCCCCGCGCGGCAGCGCCCCGGGCGGAGGGCCGGATCCGGCGGATCTGCATGGCGACGCCGGTTCCGACACGTGTGCGCAGGCGGCGGATGTCATCGCCTTCGGCCACAAAGGCATCCATGAACTCACCGCCCTTGCCCGAGCTGCCGGTGCGCTGCTCGAGGCGGGAGCAGCGGATGCCGCCCGCCGAATGCCGCTCGACCAGCAGGCGGTAGCGGCGCGCCACGGCGACTTGCGCGGAGGTGAACGGCGCGGGCAGGCCTTTGGCGGCCGCCTTGCGCGCCATATCGTCAAAGATATCCAGCGCGGCCACGGCGGTGCGGCCACGGTATCCGGCGGGCTCGGCCTGCCAGCCCTGTTTGCCGCCCGGCACCATCACCACCGGCTGGAACGCCCGGGCGGCGCCGCGCGCCGGGGCGACCGGGATCTCCGGGCCACAGCTTTCCGGCGGCGTTGCATCTGCGAGGATCTTCGCCAGCCGTACCTTCTCTGCCGCAAGGCGCGCTCTGCCCGCTTCCGTTGCCGTGGTGCGCACCGCTGCCGCTTGTTTCTTCTGTGCCATCATCATGCCGCCTGCCCTTCTTCATTGTTTTTTGCCGCCGATTGCAGCGCTTCGACCTCCGCGAGGTCCGCGTGCCACCGTGCCAGCCAGTGTTGTTCTTCCGGGTCTGCCCGCCCGACCCCGATCCGCTCGCGCACCCGCTCACGGCGGCGGCGGTTGGCCTCTGCCTCCTGGCGCAGCTGCGCGATGATGTATTTCCCCGGCGGCGGGCCGAGGCGCCGGGCGACCTGATAAAGCTCAACCGCCCAGCCCTCGTCCCGCGCCTGCCGCCCCATCGCCGACTGGATCAGACTGCGGGGATAATCGCTGAAGGCGGGCGGGGGGCATTGCAGCGCATAGGCCCAGGCGATGATCAGCGCCGCATCCGGCCAGATCCCCTTGCCCGCGTGCCGCAGCACCAGATCATGCAGCCCACGCAGGTTCTGCGCCGTCATATAGGCCAGGCGCTCAGTCAGCTTCACAAGTGCCGCCTCATGCGCCTCGGCGCCCAACCCGCGCTTGCGCCCAAGGCCCGCCAAAGGCGTGATCAACAGCGCCTTCACCCGCGCCCGGTCTTCTGCTTTTGCCTCACGCATCACCGCAGCCCTTTCTCAGCAGATCCCGAGTTATCCACAGGCACGGCCCGCCGGAGTGCCACGGCACGGAAGGTGTTTTTTGATTTCATTTCCTATCCTTTCCTTTAGGCCGGAACTGTTCCCGAACAGTGCTGGAACGTTCCGGAACAGTAATTACTGTTCCGGGAACACTAATTATTGAATGTTTCGAAGCGCTTGCGACCGGAGCCGAACCAGCCCTGTGCGCCCGCATGCGCCAAGGCCCGCTCATAAACCGCACGGGTGCGCCGGTTGCTGCGGCAGGTCTCCAGCAGCCAATCGTCCATGCGGGTGATCAGAACCTCTTCGCCGATCACATCGCGGCTGCAGCCCAACTCGGTCAGCGCCTCGCGCAACCGGCGCTGCCGCTGATAGACCGCCTTATCGGCATTGCTGGCCTCGCGCAGATCGCGCTTCTCAATCGCCGCCATCGCGACTTCCAGCACCACCGGATGCATCAGCCGGATCTCATCGCCGCAGCGGCAGCGCTGCCATTGGTGCAGCGGGCCGATGCTGCGGGCGCGCAGATCCTTCCAGCTCGCCAGATCAATCCGCAGGATTTTGGACAGTCGCAGGTCATCATCCGGCAAGGTGCCGATGGGCGTTTGCTTCTGCGCGTAATCGAACAGCGCCCGCGCCACGCCCTGCACCTCATAGCTGGCGAGCAGATGCAGGTCCGAGGCCAGGAACTGATCGTGCCGCCACATGGTGAAGTAATGAGCGGTCAGCCGGGCGCTCGGATCGATGGGATATTCCGGCAACTCGCTCGTCTCGATCAGATGCGGTCCGGCGCGCGCGGGGATCATGCCGCCACCTTCGCCGCTTTGGCCTTCGGCCCGACCGCCGCGCGGATCGCCTCAAGCCGTGCGGTCATCTTGTCCACCCGGCCCTGCACCTCGGCCAGACCGGCGAGCGCGGTGGTCAGCGCCTGCACCCCGGCCTCGGCTGCTTTCGCGCGGTCCCGCGCCAGCAGCCGCCAGTCGCGCATCTCGGCGAGCAGCGCCGACATCTCGTCATTGCTGCCATCCGGGCCAAACATCGCATCGCGGATCTCGGCCACCCAGCCCGGCATCACGCCACCGCCGAGCGCCTCGGCAATCGTGGCATCGGTATCCGTGCCGCGATAGCGTTCGGCCGCCACATCATAGGCCAGCTCCAGCATCTGCACGATCTCGCGTCGCTGCTCACGGCTAGGCGCGCGCAAAGGGGTCACCTGTTTTGTCATCGCGATTTCCTTTGGTTTGTCGGCGGGCTTTGCAGCTGGCGTTGCCAAACCGGCCCGCCGCTTTGCCTCACAGCTCGGGCAGCAAAGCCGCCCCCTGGTCTCAGCCCAGCCCCTCAGAGCCAGTTTGCGCAGCACCCCTGCCCGGTTCACCGCGCCGCGCGCGCCGCCCCGGCTGGTATTTTCGGCCGCCACCACCTCCTCGCGGCCGCAGCCGTCACAGCCCGCCCGCACCCGCGGCGCGCCGGGGCCGTCGATCTTGCGGATCATGTCAGCGCCTCGATCTCGGCGATCCGCGCGTCGATGCTCTCGACCAGCGCCGCGAAGGCATCCCGCCCTTCCGCCGCCTCGCGCCGGGCATCGGCCAGCGCCTCCAGACTGCGGCAATCCTCGGCCACCATCGCCGCCGAGAGCGCCTCGCCGCTTTCCTTCGAGGCGATCGAGGCCTGCACCAACACGCTCAGCGCCTTGCGGGCCTTGCGCGCCGGGCTGATCAGATAGCGCCCCATCAATTCGTCAAAGATGATCGGCGCCCCGGCGGCGATCTGCACCACCTGCACATCGGCCAAGGTCCATTCGGCATTGCCGTTCATCTTGCGGCTCACCGTGGCGGTGCTGGGCTCGGTGCCCATATAGCCGAGGTAGTTCACGCGAAACGCCTCACCGCCCATGCGCGAGATCATGCTGCGCATCAGGCTGTGGGCGATCTGAAGATCTGCATTCATGGCTTCGCCTTGGAAAAGGGTTTTCCTTTGCTGACCGCGCCAACACGCGCAGACAGAGGGTATGGAAGAGAACCAGCCATCACGCGGCATCCTCAGAGACCGGGGGCGGAGCCGGGTTCGCAGCCATATAGGCCCGGACCCGGTCCGCCACCGCCATGGTCGGGCTGGAGCGCCCCGCGCACCAGCCGTCCCAAGTTCCCCAATTGGCCTTGATCGCGTCACGCAGGATGGCCTGTGGCGACCGCCTCTTTGCGGAGGCATAAGCCTCGATGTCTCGGATGAATTGTTCCATAGCCCAAAAATGGGGATACTTCCCTAAAATGTCAAAGGGATTCTTCCCCATATCCGCCCAAGCTGAAATGGGGCAACTTCCCTATATGCAACAGCGTGACCTAGACGCCTTCGTGCGCGGACTTCAGATTGCAATGGACCAGGAAGGCTGGAGAGCTGCTCCGCTATCGGAAGCAGCTGGTCTTGGCACAACTGCGGTGCGCGACCTGTTCAGAAAGGCGTCTTCACCCAAAGTCTCAACCGCCTATGCACTTGCCTCGGTACTGGGAAGAACCGTCGACGATTTGATCGCTCTGGGCATGAATGATGGTGGCGAAAGCTACGCCGCCCGAGCCATAGCCGTTGCGGGCAAAGTCGGCGCCGGGGCATCTGTCGATCTGGTGGACGCGCATGAAAAGGGCGATGGCCTCTATCTGGTCGCCTGCCCACCTCAACTTTCGCCGCATGGCATGGTCGCAGTTGAGGTAGAGGGCGACAGCATGGCACCCACATATTCTCCCGGAACTGTGCTGTTTTACAGCAGGCAGGCTCTGGGCATTCCGACAGAAGCAATCGGACGGATTTGCGTATGTGAAGATGCCGACGGAAAAGCATGGGTGAAGGTTATCAAACTTGGCGTGACCGAGGGCACCTTCAGCCTGATTTCATTGAACCCCGAAGCTGGCAACCTGCATGGCGTTCAGTTGAAATGGGCCGCTCCAGTGAAGTTTTCCCTGCCCAAAGAGTTCATCAAGAAGCTTTAGGATACAAAGCTCGCACCGCGAATGGCAGCACCGAGCCGCGCGGCAAGAGCGAGTCAGACTCCATCTCGGTTACCCGAAAGCAATCACTCGCGTGATCGCGAATAGTTGGTTCCCTGCCCAAATCTTTCCAAAACGCCCCTGAAGACGCGGTGACGATGCTGATTCACGGCATCTATGGCGAGGTTTTGACGGGAAATCTCACTAAAGGGGAATCAAGAAAAGCACACAAATTGGGGAAACTTCCCTTTTTATTGTTGACGAAGGGAAGCTTCCCCATATTCTAGCTCCATCACAACCGATGGAGCTGCCCATGTCTGCCCCTCACAATGTCATCTCGCTGGACGCGGTCCGCGCGCATAACGACGCTCAAATCGAGCCCTTCACCCTCTACCGCGCGGCCAATGCCCGGAACTGGTATGGCTCGGCGCCGCAGCTGGCGGAGGAGACCGGCATCGCCGTCAGCCGCATCCGCAAGATCCTGCGCAGCCGTCGCTGGTATCTCAAACCCGACGCGCTGACCGAAGAGCGGGACGAGCCGCTGCCGCTCACGCTGGAGTTCCGCTGATGCCGGATCCCGACCGCTCCCCCCGCTTTCTGAACCTGCGCCATCCGCCCGAGCATCGCCCGAGCCGCTGGCCCAGCGTCCTCCTGCTGGCGCTGATCTGCCTCGGTGGGCTGGTCTTCGCCCGCGCCGCCCTCGCCACCGCTGTCTCGCTGCGGATCACGCTGGAGACCGGCGCGCCCCGCCATTGAACAACCGCGCGGGCCAACCGCGCCACCTGCCCCGGCGCCGTTGACGCTCCTCCCCGGCCGCCGGGGCCCTTTCTTCCCGAGGTTCAGATGCCCCAAGATGACACCCCCGCTTTGGCGGCCCAAATCGGCGCGGCCCACGACCGTCTGCGCCAGGAACAGGGCAAGCCGCCGATGAAGGACGATCCGGATTTCCGCAAACACAACCAGACCGCCTTCACCGTCACTGCGGACGAGCTGCGGCAGTTCATCGAGCAATATGAGCAGCTTGAAGCCGAGAAGAAGGACATCACCGATCAGAAGAAGGAGGTCATGGCCGAGGCCAGGGGCCGCGGCCACGACACCAAGGTGATCCGGAAGATCATCGCCGAGCGCAAGCGCGACAAGAACGATTTGGCCGAGGAACAGGCCATCATGGACCTCTACAAAGCCGCTTTGGGGATGGTGTGATGCGTGTAAACCGCCAGCTGACCTGCCAGCACTTCGATCACATCGATCATGCGCTCGGGCGTCCGGTTGACCCGATGGCAGACAGCCACCGGAACCACTTTGCAACCGAAGAGGGCGCGCTGGCCGCAGGTTTCCGGGCCTCGCCGCATTGGCACCATGATGGCGCGATGGGCGGGATGCTCTGCTTCTCGGTCACCACCGAAGGCCGGAAGGCCCTGCGGCAGCATCTGCGGGAGATCGGCGACAGGCACCGGCTCTATACCGTCAGCTGGGGTGGTTTTGACATGGCGCAGATCGCCACCAGCCGCAGCAAGGCGCGCTATGCGAAATACCGCGATGTTTCGGACAGCGCCCCCGATCTGACCTTCAAGGCATTCGCAGCTTCGGCCCGCGTTCGCCTCGCCCCGCGCGTATAGCCCGCAGTCGGCCTGACGCCGCATGCCGGGGACCGCACCTGCGCGCAGCCCCGGCCAACCCCTCCCCGACGCCATAGTGCAACCCCTGACAGGAACCCCCGATGACCCTCCACGCAAAGATCCCCCCGGCACCTCCGACGGCCACCGTGACCCCAAAGATCCTCGCCCGCGCCACCGTCGAGCTGGCCGCCTTCCGCCGCATGGTCCGGCTGGCGCATCAGATCACCCCGCGCGTCTCTGCGGTGCCGATCCTCAACTGCGCGCTGATGACCATTGCCGATGGCACGCTGAACCTGCGCGCCACCGATCTCGACACCCATCTGTCGCAAAGCATCGCGGCGGAAACCGTGGCCGGGATCAGCCTGCCGGTGCGCACGGCCACCCTCGCCGCCTTTGCCAGCGCCGCCAGCGGCCGGGTGACGGTTGAGCTGCAAAGCGATCCGGACGGCCTCGCGCCCGCCCTCCTCAGCCTGCGCGACGGCGATCTGACCCTGCGCCACCGCTGCATGATGTCCGCCGGGGATTTTCCCGCGATCCCCACCGGCACCGGTCCCGTTCTGGCCTGGGAGCAGACCCCGGACAGCCTGTACCGGCTGATCGCCCTTTCCCGGCACTGCATCAGCACCGAGGAGACCCGCTATTGTCTCAACGGCATCTTCCTGACCACAAAGCCCGGCGCCAGCACGCTCCGCGCCATCGCGACCGACGGCCACCGCCTCGCCTGTATCGACAGTGAGGTGCAGGCCGATTTTGCGGCGCTGCAAGCGGCTGACGGCACCCCGCACAGCCAGCAGTTGGGGGTGATCGTGCCCCGCCCGCTCGTCCAAATCCTGCATCAACTCACCCGCAAGGGCGGCAAAGACCGCGTGCAGGTCACGGCGCAGGGCCAGCTGCTGAGCATCGACCTGCCCGGCATCAGCATCATCGCCAAAACCATCGACGGCACCTACCCAGATTACACGCGGGTGATCCCCGAGGCCTCCTCGGCCATCACCGCGCATCTGACCAAGACCCAGCTGACCCGGCTGCACCGCGCTGCCGCCGCCCTCGAGGACCGCTATGAAGCGCGCCCCGCCCGGCTCGACATCGGCGCCCGCCGGATCAGCGTCGCAGGCGGTGACGGCAATTCCGTCAGCCTGCCGCTGCAGGTCACCGCCGCCGAGGGCACCGCGCAGGAGGCCTTCGGCTATGACCTGCGCTACCTCCTCGCGCAGGCCAGCGCGACACCGGCCTTCACCATCCGGGCCGAAAGCCGCGACCACCCCGCTCTTCTGCTCGGGGAAGATCCGCTGGCGATCTTTGTCCTGATGCCGATGCGGGTGTGACATGAAGCGCGCAAACAAACCGATGCGCATCCTGATCGGCTGCGAGACCTCGGGCGTGATGCGCCGGGCCTTTGCCGCGCGCGGACATGACGTGTGGTCCTGCGATCTGCTGGCGGCCGAGGATGGCAGCAACCGCCACATCCGGGGCGACGTGCGGGATCACCTGCACGACGGCTGGGACATGCTTGCGGTGATGCATCCACCCTGCACACGCCTCTGCAATTCGGGCGTCCGCTGGCTCCACGTCCCGCCGCCCGGCCGCACTGGCGCCGAAATGCAGGCCGAGCTGGAAGCGGGCGCCGCGCTCTTCTCAGACTGCTGGCGCGCACCGATCCCGCGCATCGCCATCGAGAACCCGGTGATGCACCGCCACGCCCGGGCCCTGCTGCCCGCCGATCTGCCAAAGCCGCAGATCGTGCAGCCCTGGTGGTTTGGCGAGCCCTTCTTCAAGGCGACCGGCTTCTATCTGCGCCGCCTCGCCCCGCTGACCGCCAGCAACCGCCTTACACCGCCCAAGAAGGCACAGGAGCCAGACCGGCACAAAGCATGGTCCGCGATCCACCGCGCCCCGCCCGGGCCGGATCGCTGGAAATTCAGATCCCGCAGCTTCACCGGCATCGCCGAAGCCTGCGCAAACCAATGGGGCGGATATGCCCAGGAACAGGAGGCCCGACATGGGTAAACAAGGCATCAACACAGTTTGGCTTCTTATGGCGCAGTATGATGGCCGGGCGATGATCCCGGTGGATCAGGTGTGTAAGGATTTTTTTGGAGCGCTCTCGCTGCCTGTATTCCTGCGCAAGGTCTCATCAGGCGAGATCCCGCTTCCACTGGCTCGGATGGAAGGCAGTCAGAAGTCTGCGAAGATGGTGCATATAAACGATCTGGCGATATACATCGACGCGAGGGCCAACGAAGCGCGGCGCGAGGCAGCAAGCTTGGCAAGGTAGCTTGCTAAGCTTTTGCTAAAAGCAGGGACTAGACGGTCAATATCCTGTATTTTATTGAAAAAAATACGATATCGTCCAATCCATCATCGGGGCCACCGAAAGGCGTGCAGCGGCCCGGGCCTTGTTTGACATGCTCATATCCAAGACTCACCCTTGATCCGGCCCTGCCCGGCATCCTTGTTGATCCGCACGATCGCGCCGACCGCCCCCCCCGGAGGGGCATCGGCAAAGAAGAACCCGCCCGCATTTCCGGGAAACCGGCGGCTGGCATCACCTAACCGTTCCACCCGGGAAAAGGAACCCCCGCAGGGGTGAAGCGGGCGGTGACGCGGGGGTGACGCGGGCAGTGACGCGAACGGTGTCCCCCAAGGGGCGCGCGGAGAATGCCCCGGCACCTGTGGCGCCGTCGCGCTGTGCCCGGGTGGATAGGCATGCGAGGGCGGCCACCTGGCGGGGCGGGCGGCACCGGCGGCACCGGCGCGGTGAAGAGCGCCCCATGCTCCCTGAAAAGCGGTGTTCTTGTAAAAAAGCGGCCGGTCGAAAACCTTGTGCAACGGAAACCGGCACGAAAGATGGCCCCGCCGTAGCGAGGCCCCCTGATCCGGTGCGAGAGCGGCCCTGCGTCAGGCCGCGGCGCGGGCGCTGGTCGGTGCGGGACGCGGCGCCGCCTCTTCCCAGCCCTGAAAGCGCCCGATGGTATTGGCCAGGCGTTGCGCCGAATGGGTCAGCGATTGGGTGGCCGCACTGGTTTGTTCAAACATGGCCGCGTTTTGCTGGGTCGATTGATCCAGCTGCCCGACGGCATGATTGATCTCGTCAATCCCGCTGGCCTGTTCGCCCGCCGAGACCGCAATCTCGGCAACCTGCACGGAGATGCTGCCGACGCTTTGGGCAATGGCGGTCAGCACGGCCCCGGCCTGATCGACCATCGCTACCCCCTCTTTCACCTGTTTGCCGCTTTCCGAAATCAGCGCATTGATCTCACGTGCGGCCTCGGACGAGCGTTGGGCCAGGGCGCGGACTTCCGAGGCGACCACTGCAAAGCCACGGCCGGAATCCCCCGCCCGCGCCGCCTCAACCCCGGCATTCAGCGCCAGAAGGTTAGTCTGGAAGGCGATGTCGTCGATCACGGTGATGATCTTGGAAATGGATTCCGACGATTTCTCGATCTTGACCATCGCATCCACCGCCCGGTGCACGATGTCCTGACTATCCACCGCCTTCGACTTGGCATCCTCCACCATGGTGCGCGCCAGATTGGCACCCGCAGCCGCCGATTTCACCGAGGATGTCAGCTCTTCCAGCGCCGAGGCCGTCTCTTCCAGCGCCGCCGCCGATTGCTCGGTCCGGCGCGAGAGGTCGTTGGCCGCGCTGGTGATCTCGCCCGCTTCGGTGCCAATCGCACCGCTGCTTTCATGGATGTCGCGCACCATGCGCTTCAAGGCGGCAACCGCGGAGTTGAAATCCATCCGCAGCCGTTTGTAGCTTTCGTCAAACAGCACCTCGATCGAGGCGTTCAGATCCCCCTCGGCGAGTTTGCGCAGACCATTGGCCAGCTCCTCCACCACCTGTGCCTGCGCCTGAGCCTGCGCTTCACGCTCCCGGTCATTGGCGGCGCGCAATTCGGCCATCCGGGCCTCTTCCGCGCGGCGGGTCTCAGCGTCCTTGCGGGCGGCGTCGAGTTCACGCTGACGCTCGCGCTCAAGCCGGGCGCGCCGTTCGGCTTTCGCCGCCTCGCGCGCGGCCTGATTGGCCGCCTCCAGCGCGATGCGCTCCAACCCGTTCTGCCGGAAGGTTTCCGAGGCCTTGGCGATGTCGCCGATTTCATCGACACGGGTGCTGTGCGGCACCACCACGTCGAAGCGCCCTGCCCCCATCTCACCGATGGTGCCCGCCAACTCGCGCAGCGGGGCGCCGATCCGGCGGGTGGTGCGCAGCGCCAGATAGCCCGCGCCCCCCATCCCCAGCGTGAACACCGCCGCGACGCCGATGATGATCTGCCAGCCCAGCGACACAACTTCCTTCAGGCGCTGCGTGGTGGTGAGCACGGCCGAGGATTTCATCTCCCGCGCGATGCTGGTGAAGGCCTGCATGCTGTCGTGCAATTTGCCCAAGGCCGCGGTCTCGGCGGCTTTGGCGGCCAGCTCCTGCTCTTCGACCAGCGTGGACAGCTGCGCCAGCGAGCGGTCGAGCTTGGTGACCCGGCGCGATTCCATCCGCACGAGCTGCGCCTCTGCATTATCCCCGGCGGGGGCCAGCTCCTCGGCGACATAGGTCACCAGCCCGGCCTCATTGGCCCCGAATTTATCGAGCGCTGCCGCCAGTTCCGCGTTCGGCGCGGTAAAACCGGGCCGCCAGACCGCAAAGCTGGTTTGCGCCGGATCCATCGGCACATGGCCGAATACACCAAACCGGGCCGCCTGAGCGACGATTTTCAGGTAATGCGCATTCTCCACCGTCACCATATTGATGAAATCGGTCAGCAGATATTCGCGCCCCTTGAAGTCAAAGTGATAGGCCGCGGCGGCACTATGCGCGACAAGGCCCGCCCGGACATCGGCCTCAAACACCGCGAAATCGGCGGTCAGCGCGCTGTTGTCGCCCCGCGCGATCATCTCGCTGAGCGTGTCCAGCAGGGACAGGATCTCGGCTTCCTTCGCGGTATCGCTTCTGGTGCCGATGAAATAGCTGACGATGAGCGTTTCCAGCTGGGCCGCGCGCAGGGAAATATCCGTCGAGGTCAACGCCATCGGCAAATCCCGCGCCACCGCCTCATCGGTTTTTCCGGCGATGGAACGGGCCCCCAGAATGCCCATGCCGCCGATCAGAGCGGCGATCACCAGAATGGCGCTGAACGCGGTCACCAACTGGGCAGAGATTGATTTATTCTTGAACATCAATGTTCTCCGGCCGGGCGCATCAGTTGAGGTGCTTGATATGTTCGACGACTTCGGACAATTCATCGACAACCTGATCCAGGTCATCCTCATTGCCGGTCGCCTTGTAATCGCGCAGCGCAATCACCGCTGTCGCAGGGTGCACCATCGTGTCCATATGGCTGAGTTCGGGGCTGAAATGGTCAAAGTCGTGAATGTTCAGCCCGACGCGCTGCAAGGCCGCCCCCTCGTGCCATTGCGCTTCAATCTGGGGCAGCGTGAGGTCGGACATATGCGGGGCCTCGTCGGCGACAAAGGTCAACAGCGGCGCTGATTCCGGATGCTCCTTGGCGTAATCGCGCGCGCCCTGCACCCCCAGTTGCACCAGCGTCTCCTGCTGGGCGATCAGCGCATCGACGTCAATCTTGCCGCTTTGAATGGCGATGATGGTGTCCACCACCACCGCTTTATATTGCTTCACATCAAGCGCAGCGCCGGGGCTGGCCATCAGGCATAGCGAAAGTACACAGAGCGGGCGCGCAATATGCATCGGATCCTCGTGACAGAAAATGCGGGTAAACTTCTGCCACGTGACTAGCGCCTAAATCCTAAAAATACCTTTCACGTCGCGGACCGGTCAGGCGGTGCGACGAACGGTCAGACACAAGGTAAAGTTGTTTTATTCCGGTATTTTACAAGCATGAGTAAATGCTGTCTTCCGCCCTTCGGAGCGTCCCGGATGCCCCTTGCGCACCCCCGGTCTCGCCCCTTCGCGCGGGCAGGTATCACTCCGGTCTCGCCCGGGTCTTATCCGGGGCGGCGGCCGTAATAGCTCATGAACATTTCGACGGCGGAACCGACCACATGCGCGCATTCTTCCGCGGTGGGGGCTTCGCTGCGGGCACCGAACAGGCGGCTTTTGAACAGGCCGGAGTTGCACAGATCAATGAATTGCGCCGCCGCGCGCCGCGTGTCGGCAATCACCAGCGTCCCGGCCGCCACTTCGCGCTCCAGATAGGCCTGCAGCGCCCCGATGCCGCGGTTCGCGCCGCCTTCGTAAAAATTCACGCCCATTTCCGGCATCCGCTCACAAATGCCCAGAACGATGCGATGGGCGCGGATCACCTTGTCGGAACACAGAATGCCCGCCAGACGCTGGCCGTAGCGCAAGAGCTTGTCCGCCACCGCTCCCTCGCCCTTCAGCAAATCGGCCGTGCCGCGCAGCAGGTCTTCGCGCTCTTGCTCAATCAGCGCGGCGAACAGGTCTTCCTTGCCCTGAAAATAGACATAGAGCGTGCCTTTCGACACCCCGGCTTCGCGGCTGATGTCGCTCATGCTGGCACCGTCAAACCCCAGAGTGGTAAAGACTTTTTCGGCGCCGGCCATGATCTGCTGGCGTTTGGTCGGATCCTCGCCGGCCGGACAGCGCCCGGCCGAGGCTTCGGCAGCACCCGCCGTCTTGCCCCGTCCCATGCCCGCCGCATCCGGGCAGGCCGCCATCGTCGCGTCCTTGATCGTCATATCTGCCATCCCTGCCATTTGGCCCCCGAAACAAATCGAACCACCCAGTTCGATTAATACTTGATTTGGACCCTGTACCGCTCTAAGTCAAGCACCGAACCAGCCGGTTCGATCACAATTTCAAGGGCACCTCCCATGACCCAGACACCGAAACAGACCACAGGCGGCACCGAACCGGCGACCACCACCGTGAAACCCTTTCCCGCCCGTCCCGAGGCGGAGCGCGAGGCCCCCGCGGCCGCGGCCCCGGCCACGCCGAAGAAATCGCGCAAGAAGCTGGTCTTTGGCGTGATCGGCCTCTTGGCGCTGAGCGCGGCGGGCTACTACGGCTATAATTACTGGACCACCGGCCGCTTCATGGTCGAGACGGATGACGCCTATCTGCAGGCCGACATCTCGCTCGTCTCCTCGCGCATTCAGGGCTATGTCAGCGCGGTGAATGTCGTTGAAAACCAAAGCGTCAAAGCCGGTGATGTGCTGCTGACGCTGGATGATGGCGACTATACGATCGCGCTGGCCACCGCGCAGAACAAGCTGGTGACGCTGCAAGAAACCCTGAAACGCATCGACGCGCAGGAACATGCGGCAGAGGCGACCGTGGCACAGGCCGTGGCCGCGAAACAGGCCGCCGATGCCACCTTGCGCAATGCCACCACCACGGTGGAGCGGACGCGCGAACTGGCGCAGACGCGCGTGGCCTCGCAGGCCTCGCTCGATGATGCCGAAGCAGCGCTGGACACGGCCAAGGCCAATCAGGCCTCTGCCGAGGCGCAGATTGCCATTGCCGAGGCCAATGTCGCCGTGATCCGCGCCGAGCGGGTCGAGACGGCGGGCAGCCAGCGTGAGATGGAACTGGCGGTGAAACAGGCGCAGCGCGACCTTGATCTGACCAAATTGCGCGCGCCCTTTGACGGGGTGATCACCAATACCGCGATGGAACTGGGCGATCTGGTCAGCGCGGGCACCCGTCTGGCCGCCGTTGTCCCCACGAATGACATCTATATCGAGGCCTATTTCAAAGAGACCCAGCTGAGCGAGATCGGCGTCGGGGCCAAGGCGCATGTCACCATCGACGCCATCGAGGACAAGAGTTTCGAAGGCGAGGTGACCTCGATTGCTCCGGCGACGGGGGGCACTTTCTCGCTGCTGCCCGCCGACAATGCGACCGGCAACTTCACCAAGGTCGTGCAGCGGGTGGCGGTGCGGATCGCCCTGCCCGCCGAAGCGATGGCCGATCATGATCTGCGCGCCGGTCTGAGTGCGGTGGTCGAGATCGACAGCCGCACCAAAGCGGCCGAGTAAGCACGATGGCCGCCCCCGCGATGCAGACCCCGGACGCGCCGATCCCGGCGCGCCGGATGTTCGCCTTTCTGGCGATGGTCTTTGGCATGTTCATGGCCATTCTCGACATTCAGATCGTTTCGGCCTCGCTGAGCGACATCCGGGCGGGCCTCTCGGCCACCCCGGACGAGGTGTCCTGGGTGCAGACCTCCTATCTGATCGCCGAAGTGATCATGATCCCGCTCTCCGGGTTCCTGAGCCGGGTGATGTCGACGCGCTATATCTTTTCGCTCTCGGCGGCGGGTTTCACGCTGGCTTCGCTCCTTTGCGCCACCGCCACCAACATCAACGAGATGATCCTGTACCGCGCCATTCAGGGCTTTGTCGGCGGCGGCATGATCCCGGCGGTGTTTGCGGCGGCCTATACGATCTTTCCGCCCTCGAAACGCGCCATCGTCTCGCCGATCATCGGTCTGGTGGCGACGCTGGCACCGACGGTGGGGCCGACGGTGGGCGGCTATCTCTCGCACACCATGTCCTGGCACTGGCTGTTTCTGGTCAACGTCATTCCGGGCATCTGTGTGGCCATCGCCACCTTCACGCTGATCGACTTTGACAAGCCGGACTGGAAACTGGCCAAGCGCTTTGACTGGTGGGGGCTGGCCGCGATGGCCACCTTCCTCGGCGCGCTGCAATATGTGCTGGAAGAGGGTCCGGGCAACGACTGGCTGCAGGATGAGGCCGTGCTGATCGCCACCATCGCGATGGCGGTGGGCATGGTGTTCTTCTTCTGGCGCGCCCTGACGCGGGACGAGCCGATTGTCGATCTGACGGCGTTTTCCAACGTCAACTTCGCCTTCGGCTCGGTGTTTTCCTTTGTGATGGGGATCGGGCTGTATGGCCTCACCTATCTCTACCCGCTCTATCTGGGGCAGATCCGCGGCTATGACAGTCTGATGATCGGCGAGGCGGTCTTTGTCTCGGGGCTGGCGATGTTCTTCACCGCGCCCCTTGCCGGGGTCCTGTCGCAAAAGATGGACCTGCGGATCATGCTGTTCTTCGGCTTTGTCGGCTTTTCGGCCAGCACCTGGATGTTGACCCGCCTCACCCCGGACTGGGACTTTTGGGAGCTGTTCTTCCCGCAGGTGCTGCGCGGCGTGTCGCTGATGTTCTGCATGGTGCCGGTGAACAATCTGGCGCTTGGCACGCTGTCGCCGGACAAGCTGAAGGGGGCGTCGGGGCTTTACAACCTGACGCGGAACCTTGGGGGCGCGGTCGGGCTGGCCGTGATCAACACCCTGCTGTCGGACCGCAATGACCTGCATTATGCGCGTCTGGCCGAGCGGCTGAACTGGGCCAATTCCGAGGCGATGCGTCAGTTTACCCTGATGAAGCAGAACCTTGCCGCGCATGGGATAGCCGATTCCACCACCGGCGCGTTGGCGCAATTGGCCGGGCGGATCAGCAAACAGGCAACGGTGCTGTCGTTCATCGATGTGTTCACCCTCTTGGGGATCTTGTTTGCCAGCCTTGCTTTCTTTGCCATCCTGATGCGCAAACCCGGCGGGGCGGCACCGGCGGGCGGCGGGCATTAACCCGCCGTCATCTGCCGCAGATACACCGGCAACCGATCGCGCAGCCGCAGAACTGATGCGGCCTCGCTATATGCCCCAAGCGATGCCAGCGGCACCCAGGCCAGCGCCTTTGATTCGGCGCTGGCCCTGAGCATGCCGCCGCCCGCGCGAAACAGATAGCGCAGGTCGTAATGCAGATGCGCAGGCTCGGCCCCGCGCGCCGGAATTTCGTGGACATCAATGTCAAAGATGGCATTACCCAAGGGGTCAATCCGGCTGAGACCGGATTCCTCATAGGCCTCGCGCCAGGCGGTGAAACGGGCGTCATGGATGCCGTCGCAATGCCCGCCCAGCTGCAGCCAGCGGTCCAGCTTGGCGTGATGCGTCATCGCCAGCGCCGTCCCATCCGGCGAGAGTACCACGGCCGAGCCGGTGATATGACCGCCGCGGGCCGGATCGCGGCCGAAAGGATCGGGGCTTTGGGCCAGAAAGCGCAACACCTGCGCCGCCGCCGCATGGTCACGCGCGTCCTGCGCATGGTAGATCCCCTGCCCCGCAATCTGGAGGGCGGACATTCACTCTTCCCGCTTATAATCTGAAATCAAAAGATAATCCTTTCGCGGCCCGGTCACCCGCCACTCTGCCCGCCACCGGGGCCAGCCGCTGAAATCATAACGCACGAGATAGGTGTCGGGGTCGCAGAAATGCCGGGCCTCGGCGGCCTGCGGATCAAAGTCGTGAAAGGCTTTGCCATCGGCATAATCCACCGCGATGCGCCCGCCCTCGGCCCGCCACAGATAGCGCCGCGTGGCCTGCATCGGGGACTGCCCGGCCAGGGTCAGCTGCCCCGCCTCTTCATAGGCCAGCCCCGCTGCCACCGGGGTGAAGCGGGCGCTGCCGGTAAAAACCGCCTCGGCCCCGTCGGCCTGCCGGATCACCCGGTCCAGCCGCCACAAGCCTTGAAAATCCGCCAGTTCCGGCACCTGCCCCGCCCCTTCACACCGCCAAAGTCCTGCGTCGCTTGCGGCAGGCCCCCCTTCAGTCTATTAGCCGCGGCAACCCTCCACAACCGAAAGGCAAAGGCCCATGATCCCGCGCTATTCCCGCCCCGAGATGGTCGCCATCTGGTCGCCCGAGACCAAATTCAAGATCTGGTACGAGATCGAAGCCCATGCCTGTGACGCGCAGGCCGATCTGGGCGTGATCCCGCGCGCCAGCGCCGAGGCGGTCTGGAAAGCCAAGGATGTGGAGTTTGATGTCGCCCGCATCGACGAAATCGAAGCCGTGACCAAACATGACGTCATCGCGTTCCTCACGCATCTGTCCGAACATATCGGCTCGACCGAAGCGCGGTTCGTGCATCAGGGCATGACCTCGTCGGACGTGCTCGACACCACCTTCAACGTGCAGCTGGTCCGCGCCTCCGACATCCTGATCGCCGGGGTGGAGCGGGTTCTGGCCGCGCTGAAGACCCGCGCGCTGGAGCACAAGGACACCGTCCGCATCGGCCGCAGCCATGGCATCCATGCCGAACCCACCACGATGGGCCTGACCTTCGCGCGCTTCTACGCAGAGATGGACCGCAACCTCGCCCGGCTGAAAGCCGCCCGCGCCGAGATTGCCACCGGCGCGATCTCCGGGGCCGTCGGCACCTTCGCCAATATCGATCCCTCGGTGGAAGAGCATGTCTGCGCCAAGCTGGGCCTGACGCCCGAGCCGATCAGCACGCAGGTGATCCCGCGCGACCGTCACGCGATGTTCTTTGCCACGCTCGGCGTCATCGCCTCCTCGATCGAAAACGTCGCCATCGAAATCCGCCACATGCAGCGCACCGAAGTGCTTGAGGCGGAAGAGTTCTTCAGCCCCGGCCAAAAGGGCTCCTCGGCGATGCCGCACAAGCGCAACCCGGTGCTGACCGAGAACCTGACCGGCCTTGCGCGTCTGGTGCGGATGTCGGTGGTGCCGGCGATGGAGAATGTGGCCCTCTGGCATGAGCGCGACATCTCGCATTCCTCGGTGGAGCGGGCGATTGGTCCCGACACCACGATCACCCTTGATTTCGCGCTGCACCGCTTGGCGGGCGTGGTCGAAAAGCTGGTGATCTACCCGGAAAACATGTTGAAAAACATGAACAAGTTCCGTGGCCTGGTGATGAGCCAGCGCGTGCTGCTGGCGCTGACGCAGGCGGGTGTGTCGCGCGAGGACAGCTACAAGCTGGTGCAGCGCAATGCGATGAAGGTCTGGGAACAGGGCGCGGATTTCAAAACCGAGCTGCTGGCCGACCCGGAGGTCACCGCGGCCCTGAGCCCCGCCGAAATCGAAGAGAAATTCGACCTTGGCTATCACACCAAACATGTCGACACGATCTTCGCCCGCGTCTTTGGCGCCTGATATCGTTTAAGATGAACAGATCGGGCCATGTCCTTGCGGCATGGCCCTTTTTCATGCCTGCCCCCAACCCGGCCCCCGACCCGGCCACCAGCCTGCCCCCCGGCCCGGCACGAGATTATTTGCCGCAACTGCACCGTCGCTAACAGCCCCTTAACCGCCCTGCGGCAGGATGGGGGCCAAGAGTGGGAAACAGGAGCCGCAGATGAACGCGATCACGCCGATTTCGAGCAATGGCATGATGGGGGGATTCTCGATGCCGTCTTTCGGCGGCACCCCGGCGCTCAGCCGGAAACAGAAAGCGGCGATCATCACCCATCTGATCCTGACCGAAGGCGCGCAAATCCCGCTCGCCAATATGTCGGACGACACCCAGACCGCGCTGACCGAAGAAATCGCCATGATGCGCAGCATCGACCGCGATACGATGATCTCGGTCGTCGAGGAATTCATTGAAAAACTCGAGCATGTCGGCCTGTCCTTCCCCGGCGGGCTGGATGGCGCGCTGTCGATCCTTGATGGCCATCTCTCGGCCACCGCCGCCAGCCGCCTGCGCCGCAAGGCCAGCGGCAACACCCGCGTCGACCCGTGGGAGCGGATCTCGGGCCTGCCGGTCGAGCAATTGCTGCCGGTTCTGGCCGAGGAAAGCACCGAGATTGGCGCGGTGATGCTGTCGAAACTCTCGGTGCCGAAAGCGGCTGATCTGTTGGGGAAACTGCCGGGCGACAAGGCCCGCCGCGTGGCCTATGCCGTGTCGCTGACCGGCAATGTGGCCCCCGACACCGTGCGCCGCATCGGCATGGCGCTTTTGGCGCAGCTCGACAGCGCACCGCCCAAGGCCTTTGACACCGGCCCGGTCGAGCGGGTGGGCGCCATCCTCAACTATGCCGCCGCCAACACCCGCGATTCGGTGCTGGAGGGTCTTGACGAACAGGATGCCGATTTCGCCGATCAGGTCCGCAAGGCGATCTTCACCTTCACCAATATCGCGACCCGCATCGACGCCCGCGACATCCCGAAAATCCTGCGCAATGTCGATCAGGCGAAGCTGGTCGTGGCGCTGGCCGGGGCAAAGGGGGCGGCCGAGAAATCGGTGGAGTTCATCCTGTCGAACATCTCGCAGCGGATGGCAGGCTCGATCCGCGACGAGATGAAGAACCTCGGCAAGGTCAAGGACAAGGACGCCGAAGAGGCGCAAAGCGCCGTGGTCACCGCGATCCGCGAGATGGAATCGGCGGGCGAAATCTTCCTGGTGGCGGGCGAAGTCGAGTAAAATCACGCGCCGCAGCCCGGCCCGCAGAGGCCATTTCGGGCGCCCGCACGGCAAAAGATTGTGCAGATGCAGCAAAACAAGCATTCCCGTTATCGCAAACATGGGATGTTTCCGCTAACACATTGATCTTGCGTGTTTTCTGCAATGAAGACCCATGCTATCTCCCTGCCAGCAAATTGAGCGGATGGCCCCCGCACTGGCATTGAGGAGAGCGCGAGAATGACCGTCACCATCGGGATCAATGGCTTCGGCCGTATCGGACGCTGCACGCTGGCCCATATCGCCGAGGCGGCCCGCAATGACGTTCAGGTGGTGCGGATCAACGCCACCGGCCCGATCGAGACCAATGCGCATCTGCTGAAATATGACAGCGTGCATGGCCGTTTCCCCGGCAAGATCCGGGTCGAGGGCAACACGATGGATCTGGGCCGTGGCCCGATCGAAGTGATGTCGACCTACAACCCGGAAGAGCTGGACTGGGAGGGTTGCGATGTCGTCCTCGAATGCACCGGCAAATTCAATGACCGCAACAAGGCGGCGGTCCACCTGACGCGCGGCGCGAAACGCGTGCTGATCTCGGCCCCTGCCACCGGCGTCGACAAAACCGTGGTTTACGGCGTGAACCACCGCGGCCTGACCGCCGAGCATCTGGTGGTCTCGAACGGCTCCTGCACCACCAACTGTCTGGCACCTTTGGCAAAAGTGCTGAATGACAGCATCGGGATCGAGTCGGGCATCATGACCACGATCCATTCCTATACCGGTGACCAGCCGACGCTCGACCGCCGCCACTCTGACCTCTACCGCGCCCGTGCCGCCGCCATGGCGATGATCCCGACCTCGACCGGCGCCGCCAAAGCGCTTGGCGAAGTGCTGCCGGAGCTGGCCGGTCGTCTGGATGGCACCGCGCTGCGGGTGCCCACCCCGAATGTCTCGGCGGTGGATCTGACCTTTGTCGCGGGCAAATCGGTGACCGTGGCCGAAGTGAACGAGATCGTGCGCGAAGCGGCACAGGGCTATATGGGCATGGTGATGTCCTACGACCCGGAACCGAAGGTTTCTATCGACTTCAACCACACGCCCTATTCGTCTATCTTCGCGCCTGACCAGACCAAAGTGGTTGGCGGCCGCACCGTCCGTGTGCTGGCATGGTATGACAATGAATGGGGCTTTTCCTGCCGCATGGCCGATGTGGCCGGCACGATGGGGCGGCTCCTCAACTAAGAGGCCGCATGACCGACCGCATCGCTTTCGTCCTCGCCGGGATCATCCTGGTGCTGATCTGTGCCGATGTCCTCATCTTCGGATGGGGACATTTGCTGTTTTTGGCAAAAAAATTCGCAGACCTCATAGAATGGGTGGCCTTCTGGCGCTGAAATGCGCAACCTTTCGGTTGACGTTTCTTGTGAATTTTACATGTTAGCGCTAAACGTGCCGCGATAACCCGCGACGCGGAGCCAGAGGAGGCAAGTATGACGGTCAAAGTGGCAATCAACGGCTTTGGACGGATCGGACGCAACGTGCTGCGCGCGATCATCGAATCGGGCCGCACCGATATCGAAGTGATCGCGATCAACGATCTGGGTCCGGTGGAAACCAACGCGCATCTGTTGCGCTTCGATTCGGTGCACGGCCGGTTCCCCGCCACCGTGACCACCACCGCCGACACGATCGACGTGGGCCGCGGCCCGATCCGGGTGACCGCGGTGCGCAATCCGGCGGAACTGCCTTGGGGCGACGTGGATATCGCGCTGGAATGCACCGGCATCTTCACTGACAAGGAAAAAGCCAAGATCCATCTGGAGAACGGCTCGAAACGCGTTCTGGTCTCGGCCCCCTCGGGCGGCGCTGACAAGACCATCGTCTTCGGCGTCAACCATGACACGCTGACCGCCGAGGATCTGGTGGTGTCGAACGCCTCCTGCACCACCAACTGCCTGTCGCCGGTGGCCTATGTGTTGAACGAGGCCATCGGCATCACCAAGGGCTTCATGACCACCATCCACAGCTACACCGGCGACCAGCCGACGCTGGACACGATGCACAAGGATCTCTACCGCGCCCGCGCCGCCGCGCTGTCGATGATCCCGACCTCGACCGGGGCTGCCAAGGCCGTCGGCCTCGTGCTGCCGGAACTCAAAGGCAAACTCGACGGCGTCGCCATCCGCGTGCCGACCCCGAACGTCTCGGTCGTCGATCTGGTGTTTGAAGCCGCCCGCGATACCACGGTGGAAGAGATCAACGCCGCCATCCGCGCCGCCGCCGATGGCAAGCTGAAGGGCATTCTGGGCTATACCGATCAGCCCAACGTCAGCTCGGACTTCAACCACGACCCGCATTCCTCGGTCTTCCACATGGATCAGACCAAGGTGATGGAGGGCCGCATGGTCCGCATTCTCAGCTGGTACGACAATGAATGGGGCTTCTCCAACCGCATGGCCGACACGGCTGTGGCGATGGGCAAGCTGATCTGATCTTGACGGCTTCGCCGTTGGAAAAGCCGCCTTTCGGGGCGGCTTTTTCATGACTCATGCCGCGCGCGTATGGCGGCATGACCTTCACGTCAACCATTGCAAAGGCTGCATGACGGACCCCGAAAACCAGGGGCTACTCGGGGAGGCGCGGCGGGACTATCTCAGGCTCACAAGCAACGGCCAGCATGAAAGGAACTTCCCATGACCGTCGTCTCGACCCTGATTGCCGCCCTGCGCAACCACGCCGCTTACCTGCGCACCAAACGCGAAATCGAAGCCATGCCGCTGAACATCGCGCTGGACCTGAACATTTTCCGCAGTGACGCCGCCCGGATTGCCGCGCGCGCGGTCTACGGCGCCTGAAGCGCCGCACAGATCCTGATGCCCGAGCCGCCCTTTGGGGCGGCTTTTTATTTGGAGCGATCCGAAATCACTTGCTCGGTGAAGGGCCTTAACCGGGGCGAACCGCCCCCGTGGCATTCGCTTTCGGGGTAATCCAGCAGCCAACGCGCGCCCGTGACCTCATCGACATAGTACGATTGCCAGCCTGACGCGTCGTGGCCTGTACGGCGCAACTGTGCAACTTTTTCATATGCCGCCTTCCCGCGGAGCACGACGGGCGTATCCCCTGCGTCCCGCACCACACCAGTCATTTGCGCAGCTTATCCTCCAGCGCGGCCTTCACCGACGCCGGAACGAATTTGCTGACATCCCCCCCGAGGCGACAGATCTCTTTCACCAGTTTCGAGGCAATCGCCTGGTTTTTCGCATCCGCCATCAGGAAGGCCGTCTCGATCGAGGCATCCAGCGAGCGGTTCATGCCGACCATCTGGAATTCATATTCAAAATCCGCCACCGCGCGCAGGCCGCGGATGATCACCCCTGCCCCCACATCGCGGGCGCAGTCGATCAGCAGGTTTTCAAACGGATGCACGACGATCTCGCCACCGGTTTTCGCAATGATCCCCGCACATTCCGCCTCGATCATCGCCACCCGTTCTTCCAGGCTGAACAAGGGGCCCTTGTCGCGGTTGATCGCCACGCCAATCACCAGCCGGTCGACGAGCACCATCGCGCGGCGGATGATGTCCAGATGGCCCTGCGTCACCGGATCAAAAGTTCCGGGATAAAGTCCGATGCGCATGTTTCCTCCTGAACCGGCACGCCGTTTCCATCACGCAACATTATTGTGCAACTGAATGCAAGGCCGCGACGCTGCATTGCGGCGAATTGCCGGTCCGAATGCTAGGATCGGGGTAAAAAAGCCAATGTTTGTCGGTGGCCCGTGCCTGTGTCCCCAGATCAGCCGGGCCCGAGTCGCAGCCGCTTCCGGCGCCATCCGCAGGGGATCAGAACGCGTCCCATCCGCGCTTGGGGGGCCGCAGAAACGGCCCCCTCCCGGGCCTCAGGCCCCCATGATCATCCCGGTCAGGGCTTCGCGCTCCATCGCCAGTTCCGACAGCCGCGCCTTGACCACATCGCCGATGGAGATCAGGCCGATCATCTCATCGCCCTCAACCACCGGCATGTGGCGGAAACGCCCTTCGGTCATCCGCGACATCACCTCATCCGCCGTGTCGCCGCGCGCGCAGCAGACCAGCGTCCGGGTCATGATCGTCTCCACCGCATCCACGAGGCAACCGGCACCGCGCTTGCCAAGTTCGCGCACGATGTCACGCTCCGAGATGATCCCCAGCGCATGCACACCATCGGTCGAAACGACCACCGCACCGAAACGGCGGGCTGACAGCAGTTCCGCCACCGACTGAATGGTCACCTCCGGTGCCACGGTCACCACACCATCGTCGGATTTCATTTTGAGAATCTGTTGAACCTGCATCGCAACCCCTCCTTTGCTTCGCTGTCCCCCCAGCGTCACGCCGGAGGGGTGCCCGTGTCAAGCACAACAATGGGTTGTGCCGCCAGCGCCTCCAGCCGCGCCACCTCGCGACGGATGCCCTGCGCCAGCGCATCGCCCAGCCGGGTCAGACGTTCGGAGCGGCGGTCATCGGCATGGCGGATCAGCCAGAAGGCGCGGGTCAGGCTCAGTGCCTCAGGCAAAACCCGCACCAGCCCCGGCACAATCGGCAGCGCGAAATCATGCACGATGCCAAGGCCGCCGCCCGCCCGCACCGCCTGCATCTGCACCGAGACGGAGTTTGAGGCGAGGCCCACCGTCTCCACCCCGGTTTCCGCCAGATAATCCAATTCCTTATCGAAAATCATATCGGCGATATAGCCGATCATCCGATGGCCTTTCAGATCGGCCAGCCCGGTGATCGGCGGATGCCGCGCGAGGTAATCGGCAGAGGCCGCCAGATGCAGGTGATACTCGGTCAGCTTTTGCACCATCAGCCGCCCCGTCGCGGGCGGCGACACCGCCACCGCCATATCCGCCTCGCGTTTCGAGAGGTTGAACACCCGGGGCAGCGCGACGATCTGAATCTCCAGCCCCGGATGCGCATCACAAAGCGCGGCGCAGACCTGCGGCAGCAGGTAATTGGCGCAGCCATCCGGCGCGCCGATCCGGAGTTGCCCGCTCAACTGCCCCGCCGTCCCCGAGACCGCCTCGCTCGCGCCGGTCATTGCTTGCTCTGCCTGCTCGGCATGCGGCAAGAGCCGCGCCCCCGCTTCGGTCAGCGCATAGCCCTGCGGTGATTTCACGAACAGCTTGGCGGCCAAAGCCTCCTCCAGCCGCGCCACCCGCCGCCCCACCGTCGCCGCATCCAGCCGCAAGCTGCGCCCCGCGCCCGAGAGGCTCTCGGCCCGTGCCACCGCCAGAAACACCCGCAGATCATCCCAGTCCGCCATCGCCCCACCTTTGCAGAATTGCAAAACAACTTTGTACATCTGCCGCTTTTCAGCGCAATTTTGCAAGCCTATGGTGGCAGCAGAATTTTACTCCGGGAGGATGCGATGAAAGAGATTGGTCACTGGATCAACGGCAAGATGGTTGCGGGCACGTCGGGCCGCTTTGCCGATGTCTTCAACCCGGCCACGGGCGAAGTGCAGGCGAAACTGGCGCTGGCCAGCGTGGAAGAGCTGGAATACGCGATCAACGAAGCTGCCAAGGCGCAGGTGAAATGGGCCGCGACCAATCCCCAGCGCCGCGCGCGGGTGATGATGAAATTCGCCAGCCTGATCAACGAAAACATGGACAAGCTGGCCGAGCTGGTCTCGATCGAGCACGGCAAGACCCTGCCCGACGCCCGCGGCGATGTGCAGCGCGGTCTGGAAGTGGTCGAGGTCTGTCAGGGCGCGCCCGCCATGCTGAAGGGCGAATATACCGACAACGCCGGTCCGGGCATCGACCTCTACGCGATGCGCCAGCCCCTGGGCGTGGTGGCGGGGATCACCCCGTTCAACTTCCCGGCAATGATTCCCCTGTGGAAAATGGCCCCCGCCCTCTCCTGCGGCAATGCGATGATCCTGAAACCGTCGGAGCGCTGCCCCTCGACCTCTCTCCTTCTGGCGGAACTGCTGCAACAGGCGGGCCTGCCGGATGGCGTGCTGCAGGTGATCAACGGTGACAAGCTGGCCGTGGACACGCTGATCGACAATGAGACGATTCAGGGCATCGGCTTTGTCGGCTCGACCCCGATTGCGCAATATATCTATGGCCGTGCCGCCACCAACGGCAAGCGCGCGCAATGCTTTGGCGGTGCCAAGAACCACATGATCATCATGCCGGATGCCAATCTGGACATGGCCGCCGATGCGCTGATCGGTGCCGGTTATGGCGCCGCAGGCGAACGCTGCATGGCGATTTCGGTTGCCGTGCCGGTGGGCAAGGAAACCGCCGACCGTCTGATCGCCAAACTGGTGCCGAAAATCGAAAAGCTGAAAGTCGGCCCCTATACCGCGGGCGACGACGTGGATTACGGCCCGGTCATCACGCAACAGGCGAAAGACCGCATTCTGGGCCTGATCAACTCGGGCGTGGACGAGGGCGCGAAACTGGTCTGCGACGGCCGCGACTTCAAACTGCAGGGTTATGAAAACGGCTACTTCGTCGGCCCGAGCCTGTTTGACGAGGTGACCCCGGAGATGGAGATCTACAAACAAGAGATCTTCGGCCCGGTCCTCTCCGTCGTGCGTCAGGACAGCTATGAAGATGCTTTGCAGCTGATCATGGACAATGACTATGGCAACGGCACGGCGATCTACACCGCCGATGGCGACACCGCGCGCGATTTCGCCAGCCGGGTCAATGTGGGCATGGTGGGGATCAACTTCCCGATCCCGGTGCCGCTGAGCTACTACTCCTTTGGCGGCTGGAAGAAATCGGCCTTCGGCGACCTCAACCAATACGGTCCCGATGCGTTCAAATTCTACACCAAGACCAAGACCGTCACCGCGCGCTGGTTCTCGGGCATCAAGGATGGTGCGGCGCTGAACTTCAAGGCGATGGACTAAGACCATCGGGCCGCCCCTCGGGGCGGCCCTTTGCGATCCGCGGCGCGGGGCCTGCGGGGGAACCGCCCCCCCGGGCCGCGACACCCCAGAACGGAGGGCACCATGGACGTTTCAATCCGCACCGAAGGTCAGGCAGGCCGCATCACCCTGACCCGTCCTGCGGCGCTCAATGCGCTCAGCTATGGCATGGTGCAGGCGATTGACGCGGCGTTGGTCGCATGGGCCGATGATCCGGCCGTGCGGCTGGTGATCATTGACGCCGAGGGGCCGCGCGCCTTTTGCGCCGGGGGCGATGTGGCCGCCGTCTATCACATGGGGCGGGCGGGCGATGTCGACGGCCCGCGGCATTTCTGGCGCGACGAATACCGGATGAACGCGCGGATTGCCGAATATCCCAAACCGATTGTCGCCTTCATGCAGGGATTTGTCATGGGGGGCGGTGTCGGGCTGGGGTGTCATGCACAGCACCGCATCATCGGTGAGAGCACCCAAATGGCCATGCCCGAAACCCTGATCGGGCTGATCCCCGATGTGGGCGGCACGCATCTTCTGGCCCGCGCGCCGGGGCGACTGGGCGAATATCTGGGGCTGACCGGGGCGCGGATGGGGCCGGGCGATGCGCTCGCCGCCGGGTTTGCCGACCATTTTCTGCCGGAGGCGAGTTGGCCTGCGCTGAAGGAGGCGCTGATCCACGGCGGCGATCCTGATGCCCTGAAAGATGAACATACCGCGGATGCGCCTTTGGCAACCCCGCTGGCGGATGCGCGCGATCAGATTGACGCGCTGTTCTGCGGGGCCGATCTCTCCGGCATTCTCACTGCGGTATCCGCCGCAACAAGCGATTTTGCCACCGCCACGGCGGCCAGCCTGCGCCGGATGTCCCCGCTGTCGATGGCGGCGACTCTGGCCCTCGTGCGCGGCGCCCGCGTCGCGGGCACGATCCGCGCAGCGCTGACGCAAGAGTTCAACTTTACCGCCCGCGCCACCCGCAGCAGCGATTTTCTGGAGGGCGTGCGCGCGCAGCTGATCGACAAGGACCGCCAGCCGAGGTGGCAGCACGCAAGCGGTGCCGAGGTGACCGAAGAGGAGGTTGCAGCGCTGCTGGCGCCCTTGGGACCCGAATGGGCGATCTGGTGACCCCGCCCCCCGCAGACAAGGCCGCCTGACCCGCCTGCCCCGCCCCCCCTGCCGCAAGCCCTCCCCCCCTGCCGCAAGCCCCGCGCCCCTTCGCCCTTGGCCCCGGCATGGGAATCGCCCGCTTCCCATCGCGCAGGCGGGTGAGCCGTTAACGAATGCATGACAGCGCCCGGAATACGGGTTAATATTCAATTTCAGGAATGTAACTGGAGTGACTGCCATGCTGAAAACCAATGTCGGCGGCATCGACCGCATTTTGCGCATCGTGATCGGGATCGCGCTGATCGCCGCTTTCTTTCTGACGACCGGAGGCGCGTTCCACTGGCTCTTGCTGCTCGGGATCATCCCGTTGGTCACCGGATTGATGCGCAGCTGCCCGCTGTATTCGGTACTGGGGTTGAGCTCTTGCCCGATCCGGCGCTGACGCCCCGCGCTCGGCAAAAAGGCGCGCAGCATCGGCGGATTTTCTCTGCCCGCTGCGCCGGACGTCTGCCCGCACTCGGAACCCCCGGCGTTTGGCGGTAGTTACCCCTCTGACCATTGCTTCAATGGAAGAGGAGAGGCCCGATGACGCTGACTTGCACATATCCCCTGCGCACCGCCCTGCTGGTGATTGGTTTGGCAGCCCTGCCGCTGACCGCCGCTGCCGATGGCCACAAACACAAAAAGGGCGGTCGTGACAGCCATCACGCTGCCGCCGGGTATTGGGGCTGCCCCCCGGGGTTGGCCAAGAAATCCCCGTCCTGTGTGCCGCCGGGCCTTGCCCGCAAGGCAGACCGCAGAGAGCGCCACCGCGATGACCATCACCGCGCCTATTACATCGGCGAGAGGGTGGAGGATGGCTATTATGTGATCCGCGACCCGCGCCGGTACGGTCTGGGGTACCCGGCAGACGGCAGCCGCTATGTCATCAGCAACGGCCAGCTGTTGCAGGTGAATTCAGATACGATGAAGGTGATCAATCTGGTGCGGGCGGTCGATGCGATCCTTGATTGACAACATCGCCAGATAAAATCGCCAGGCGGTAAAAATCTCGGGAACCATTTCCCATCCGGGGCGTTGCATGGCTGTTCCCTATGCTCAACCGCCGCGCCCCGGCCCCAGCCTCAGGCAGATCATGTCCCCATTCTGGCACCCACCGATCTGGCACCCACCGACCGATGCACCGCAGGCTGTCTGGCCAGTAGCGGTGCGGCGGCTGGGGATTGGCTTGGGCTGCGCCGCGCTGGTGGCTCTCGCAGGGCCCGCCACGGCGGAAATCGCCTTTGCCCGGATGGACAAACTGGTTCCCGCCCCGGCGACGCAGTCCCCCGGAGAGGTTTTCGGCAGCGCGCCACCGGTAAGCCCGGCGGTCCCGCAGCCCGCTGGAAATGCGACGATGGCGTCAAAAGCCGCCGCCGCCGCCGCCGCGGTCACCGCCGCCGTCAACGGCCCGCGGCCAGAGACAGCCGAGGGGGCAGCCGGACCGGATGACGGACCGCTCGGTGTTTCCGCGGGCGAGATACAGGTCGGGCTGCCGGACGGTGCCTTGACCGCATCCACAGCCCCGCTTGCCGCGCCCGCCGCTGCCGCGCCGGAATGCCGTGATACCGCCAGTGGCGCGCGCTTTTGCGCGGTGCCTATGGACCGCCTTGAGGGCCGCGCCGCCGGGTGGCAACGCGTGGCGCCGCCCCCTCCGGCCTATGCCGTTGGCGCGGCTTTCCCCATCTATGACCACAACATGCTGATCGACCCGACGCGCTATGGCCTGCCCCCGGTCACCGGCCCGTGGCGGTATTACAAAACCGACACCGGCACCTACCGCGTCAGTGCCAGCGATGGCACGGTGCTGGAAGTCATGCCGCGCTGAGGGTGCCGCGATCTGGCGCAGGGCATTGCCCCGCCCTGCCGCATCCCTGTTCCGGCACACGCCCAGTCGAGCAAGTGCACCTGACACTAAATGCCACCGCCCAAGAGGTGACACGGTGGGGCGATGGCCTTGCCCCTACCGCCTTCGTGCTACTCTGCCGCCAGCCGGTTGGCCTTCAGCATCGGCCCGAGATAGCGCCCGGTATGGCTGCGCGGCTCTTTCGCCACATCCTCGGGCGTGCCCACGGCCACCACCTCACCGCCGCCATCACCGCCCTCGGGCCCGATGTCGATGATCCAGTCGGCGGTCTTGATAACGTCGAGGTTATGCTCGATCACCACCACCGTATTGCCCTGATCGACCAGCGAATGCAGCACTTCCAGAAGCTTCTTCACATCCTCGAAATGCAGCCCCGTCGTCGGCTCATCAAGGATATAGAGCGTGCGGCCCGTGGCCCGGCGGCTGAGTTCCTTTGAGAGCTTCACCCGCTGCGCCTCGCCGCCCGAAAGCGTGGTGGCCTGCTGACCCACCTTTATATAGCCCAGCCCAACCTCGACCAAAGCATCCATCTTTTCGCGGATCGAGGGCACGGCCTGGAAGAATCCTTGGGCATCTTCCACAGTCATATCAAGCACATCAGCGATGCTCTTGTTCTTGAACTTCACCTCCAGCGTCTCACGGTTATAGCGGTGCCCCTTGCAGGTTTCGCAGGTCACATAGACATCGGGCAGAAAGTGCATCTCGATCTTGATGACGCCATCGCCCTGACAGGCCTCACAGCGCCCGCCCTTGACGTTGAAGCTGAACCGCCCCGGCTTATAGCCGCGCGCCTTGGCCTCGGGCAGGCCCGAGAACCAGTCGCGGATCGGCCCGAAGGCGCCGGTATAGGTGGCGGGGTTCGAGCGCGGCGTGCGGCCAATCGCCCGTTGGTCGATGTCGATCACCTTGTCCAGATGCTCCAGCCCCTTGATCGTCTCACAGGGCGCGGGCGTCTGATGCGCGCCGTTCAGCCGCATCGAGGCGGTCTTGAACAGGGTCTCAATCGTCAGCGTCGACTTGCCGCCGCCCGACACGCCGGTGACACAGACGAATTTCCCCAGCGGGAAATCCACCGTCACATTTTTGAGGTTATTGCCGAAAGCCTTTGTCACCGTGACCTTTTTCCCGTTCCCCGCTCGCCGCTCGGCGCGGATCGGAATCTCGCGCTTGCCGCTGAGATATTGGCCGGTCAGGCTGGCCGGATCCGCCGCGATCTGATCCGGCGTCCCATGCGAGACCACCTGTCCGCCATGTACCCCGGCCCCCGGGCCGATGTCGAAAACGTAATCGGCATGGCGGATCGCATCCTCGTCATGCTCGACCACCAGCACGGTATTGCCCGCATCTCGCAGGTTTTTCAGCGTGGTCAACAGCCGGTCATTGTCGCGCTGATGCAGACCGATCGAGGGCTCATCCAGCACATAAAGCACGCCCGTGAGGCCCGAGCCGATCTGGCTCGCCAGCCGGATCCTTTGGCTCTCGCCGCCCGACAATGTGCCCGCCGCCCGGCTCATCGAGAGATAGTTCAGCCCGACATTCACAAGAAAACCAAGGCGTTCGCGGATTTCCTTGATGATCGCCTTCGCGATCTCATTCTTCTGCTTGGTCAGGCTTTCGGGTGCCGCCTCGATCCAGTCGAGCGCCTCCTGGATCGACAGCTGCACCACCTGCCCGATATGGGTTCCGGCGATTTTCACCGCCAAAGCCTCGGGCTTCAGCCGGTAGCCGCCGCAGGCGCCGCAGGCGCGGTTGTTCTGATAGCGCTCCATATCCTCGCGCGACCAGGCAGAATCGGTCTCGCGGTAGCGGCGCTCCATATTCGGGATCACGCCCTCATAGCTGCGGCTGACCTGATAGATCCGGCCGCCCTCATCAAAGCGGAAGTTGATCTCCTCCTCGCCCGAGCCATAAAGGAACAGCTTCTGGGCGCTGGCAGGCAGGTCTTTCCACGCGGCCTTGGGGTCGAATTTGTAATGTTTCGCAAGGGCTTCGATGGTTTGCGTGAAGTAAGGGCTTTTCGATTTCGCCCAGGGCGCAATCGCCCCTTTCGCCACCGAAAGCGTCACATCCGGCACCACCAGCCGCTCGTCAAAGAACAGCTCCACCCCAAGCCCGTCACAGACCGGGCAGGCGCCGAAAGGCGCGTTGAACGAAAACAGCCGCGGCTCGATCTCGGGGATGGTGAAACCCGAGACCGGGCAGGCGAATTTCTCGGAGAAGGTGAAACGCTCAGGTTCCTCGCCCTCCGGCACCACGGTTTCCAACAGCGCAATGCCATCGGCGAGGTCGAGCGCCGTGCGGAAACTGTCGGCCAGCCGCGTCTCCAGCCCTTCGCGCACCACGATGCGGTCGACCACAACATCGATGTTATGGCGGAATTTCTTGTCCAGAACCGGCGGCTCGTCCAGCTCGTAATAGGCGCCGTTGACCTTGACGCGCTGAAAGCCGCTCTTGCGCAACTCAATGAATTCTTTCTTATATTCACCCTTGCGGTCGCGGATGATCGGGGCGAGCAGATAGGCGCGGCTGCCCTCGGGCATCGCCATCACCCGGTCGACCATGTCCTGCACCTGCTGCGCCTCAATCGGCAGGCCGGTGGCCGGGCTGAACGGCGTGCCGGCGCGGGCAAAGAGCAGCCGCAGATAGTCATAAATCTCGGTGACCGTCCCCACGGTCGAGCGCGGGTTCTTCGAGGTGGTCTTTTGCTCGATGGAAATCGCGGGCGAGAGGCCCGAGATGTGATCGACATCGGGCTTGCCCATCTGATCGAGGAATTGCCGCGCATAGGCCGAGAGGCTCTCGACATAGCGACGCTGGCCCTCGGCATAGATCGTGTCAAAGGCGAGGCTGGATTTTCCCGAGCCCGACAGCCCGGTGATCACCACGAACTGATCGCGCGGAATGTCGACATCCACGTTCTTCAGATTGTGTTCGCGCGCGCCGCGCACCTCGATGAATTTTTGCTCTGCCATGCCGACCCCCGGAACCGTGATGCCATAGATAGGGTAGTGTCCGGGTTTCGCCAACCCAAATCTGGAACAAAACGGGAAAATCCTACCGCATTGCCGCGAAAATCAGCAGGCTTGTGCCAGAGCTGCTCCGCGCTGACGCCGCCGGAGCATCCATTGGTGCATCAGAATGCCTGCCGCACAGAAGGGCAGCACGAAAGCCAGCACCCCCCGCATGCCGCCAAGGCTGATCAGCAGCGCCAGAATCGGGGTGCCAAGCACATTGCCGAGATTGCCCATCTGCGCCACCGCCCCCGCCGCACGTGCCCGGTCCGACGCCTCGGCATTCAGCTGCGGGATCGCGGCATAAGAGCCACCCTGCACCAGCCCCATGCCCCCCGAAAGCCCCAGCGACAGCAGGAAGAACGCCAGCACCTGCCCCTGCACCAGCCAAAGGCCAAGCGCCGCGACAATCCCCAGCGCCAGCCCGATCTGCACCACCCGCACCGCCGGGATCCAGCGCAGCAGTTGCACCCCCAGCACCAGCGACACCGCCATGCTCGCCAGCGGCATCAGCGCGCGAAACAGCGCCCGCTGCCCCTCGGGCACGAAATCCGGCAAGAGCGTCAGCAGCGCCACGAACATCAGCGTATAAAACACGAATCCCGCCGCCGGGGCGGCCACACGGGGCGAGCGGTAGACCTCAAGATGCGCCGAGAGCAGCGCGGGCAGGCTCAGCGGCACTTTCGGCGCGGGCGGATCCCTGGGCAGCATCAGCGCGAGGACCCCCGCCATCAGCGCCATCACCCCGGCATGCACCGCGAACAACGCCCCCGGCCCCCGCGCCTCGGCCAGCGGCAGGCCCAGCCATGCCGTGAGCGCGAAGGACACCCCGAAAATCCCCGCCCAGAGCGTCATGGTGAACCCTTGGTGCCGCGGCGCCGAGATCTGCGCGATCAGCACCGGGGCCGAGACCACCAGCCCCACCTGCGACAGCCCCTCGAGCACGCGGCTGGCCAGAAACCAGCCCAAGGGCGGCAGCGTCGCCTGCCAGGCCGAGAGCACCGCCCCCAGCAGCAGCGCCGCGAGCAGAACCCGCCGCAGCCCCAGCCGCGCCGCCAACAGCCCCGCCACCACGCCCAAGAGCATCCCCACCATCGCCACCAGCGACACAAGGAACCCCAGCGCGGGTCCCGCCGCCGGATAGGCCTGACGCAAAAGGTCAAAGGTGATGCTGATCTTGCCAAATTGCGCTGCGGCTCCAAGGCCGGCGATCCAGAGGGCAAAGACAAGGGCGAAGGGGGTGTTTGTGCGGTTCATGTGCCTGATTAGCGCAGCCCCGACGGCCTTGCCAGTGCGCAAGGGTTTGCCAGCGCACAGCCTCTTGTGGAAGCGCGGGCCGGGGTGGTGGTCCGCAATGCCCGACCGCATCTGCCCCCACCCCTGGTCTCCGGCGCCGTCTGCCGCGCCATCCTCTCGCCCTGCCCACCGCCCTGCCCACCACGCGGCATTTCGCGCTGAACCCCGTGCAGCGGCTTGAAACATTCATCTTGCGGAATATAATAAGCGAAACAGCAAAGGATCTGCCATGTTCGGATTTTCCCGCCCCTCGGGCCCTCAGGTGACCCGTCTTGCCCCCGGCGAGGCGATTGCGCAGGCGGCCGATGGCGCGCTTGTGGTGATTGACGTGCGCGAAGCGGCAGAACTGGCCGCCTCGGGCAAGGCCGCGGGCGCGCATCATGTGCCGCTCGGCATTGTGGCGGTGCGTTGCCACCCCAGCGCCCCCGACCTGCCCGCGGGCCTGTCGCTCGATCAGCCCGTCGCGGTCTATTGCGCCGCGGGCGGCCGCAGCCAGAAGGCCGCCGAAATGCTGCTGCAGATGGGCTATGAGACCGTCTACAACATCGGCGGCTTTGGCGACTGGACAGGCGCGGGCGGCCCCGTCGAGCGCTGAGCGCGCCCTTTAACGCCCCCCGAAACGTAAAACGCCCGGCGCGCAAGCACCGGGCGTTTTCAATGGCTTGGAACGCAAAGCTTACATGTGCAGCGCGCGGCCATAGGCGTCGAGCACCGCCTCATGCATCATCTCCGACAGGGTCGGATGCGGGAAGACAGTGTTCATCAGATCTTCCTCGGTGGTCTCGAGGCTGCGGCCGACGACATAGCCCTGGATCAGCTCGGTCACTTCCGCGCCGACCATATGCGCGCCCAGCAATTCGCCGGTTTTCGCGTCGAACACGGTCTTGATCAGCCCCTCGGCCTCGCCCAGAGCAATCGCCTTGCCGTTGCCGATGAAGGGGAAACGACCGACTTTGATCGTATAGCCCGCATCTTTCGCCTTTTGCTCGGTCAGACCGACGCTGGCGATCTGCGGGTGGCAATAGGTGCAGCCGGCAATCGAATTCGGCTTGATCGGATGCGGATGCCCGCCGCCGATCAGCTCGGCCACCATCACGCCCTCGTGGCTGGCCTTATGCGCGAGCCAAGGCGCGCCCGCGATATCGCCAATGGCAAACAGGCCCTCAACACCGGTGCGGCAGAACTCATCGGTCACCACATGGGTGCGGTCAATCTTGACGCCGAGCGCCTCAAGCCCCAGCCCCTCGACATTGCCGATGATGCCCACGGCCGAAATCACCGTGTCAAATTCCTGCGTCGTGGTGCCTTTGGCATCCTGCAGATGCGCCACAACCTTGCCGTTGCCGCGGTCGAGTTTGGTCACCGTGGTCTTTTCGAGGATCTTCATCCCCTGTTTGACGAATTGCTTCTTCGCAAAGCCCGCGATTTCCGCATCTTCCACCGGCAGCACGCGGTCCATCACTTCGACAACCGTCGTGTCCGCGCCCAGGGTGTTGTAGAAGCTGGCGAATTCGATGCCGATCGCGCCCGAACCAATCACCAGCAGCTTTTTCGGCATCCGTTTCGGCTGCAGCGCATGCTTGTAGGTCCAGACCAAATCGCCATCTGCCTCAAGCCCCGGCAGTTCGCGCGCCCGCGCGCCGGTGGCCAGCACGATGTTCTTCGCCTCCAGCTCTTCGGTACCCTTGTCGGTTTTCACCGTGACCTTGCCCTTGGCCGGGATGGTCGCGGCGCCCATGAAGACGGTGATCTTGTTCTTCTTCATCAGATGGCCAATGCCACCTGAGAGCTGTTTGGCCACGCCGCGCGAACGGGCAACGACCGCATCCAGATCATAGCCGATATTGTCGGCCTTCAGGCCAAATTCCTTGGCGCGGTGCATCAGGTGGAACACCTCGGCCGAGCGCAGCAGCGCCTTGGTCGGGATACAGCCCCAGTTCAGGCAGATGCCGCCCAGATGCTCGCGCTCTACGATTGCGACATTCAACCCCAGCTGAGCGCCGCGGATCGCAGCGACATAGCCGCCCGGTCCCGCGCCGATCACCACCATGTCAAAGCTCTTCGCCGCCATGCCATTCCCTCCGGATCAGATATAGTTTGCCATTAAACTATTTTTGAAGATGGTTCAATGGCGGGTATTTCCTGCAGCGCGAATGCATAGCCCCCGGCCTCCAGAAAGGCCGCTTCTTCCGGCGTGGTCACGCGTCCCAGTTCGGGGTTGCGCCAGGGAAAGCGGCCAAAGCGCGCGATCACCGCGCGGTGGGCGCGGGCGTGGCGGCTGTTGTCACCGGGCATCCGGCTGTCAAAAAGATCAACGCCGCGGTCCTGTGCCGCCAGATCCTCGGCATGCATGAAGGGCAGATAAAAGAACTGCCGCGCGGGCACCGCGATTTCAAGGTCATAGCCCGCGACCAGCGCCGCCTTGGCCGCAGCGAGCGCCGCCGCATCACTGGCATAGGCGCGCGCCGACCCGCGGAACATGTTGCGCGAGAACTGATCGAGCAACAGGATCCGCGCCAGGGCGCCATCCGGGGTCTCGGGCCAGTCGTTCAGCCCCGCCTCCCCCATCTGCTCTTGCGCCCAGAGCGGGGCGAACCTTGTGCGGATATCAGCGTCCAGCTGCGGCGTTGCGGCATACCAGCCGTTTGGCCCGACGTCCTCGAGCCAGTAAGTCAGGATGGTGTTTACAATCATGACGTGCCTCCCGGGGACAGGCTGGCACGCCAAAGGCGCGAGCGCAAAGGTTTTTGTGGCGCCTCAGGCCACGTCCTGCGCGTCCTCTTGCGCCGCTTCCAGAGCGGTTTCCACCGCCAGCACCCCGGCGGTGGGCGAGAGCACGGCAAAGGCGCCGGTCTGCTCAACCGTCGGCGCCGGGCGCCGGGTCATCCGCCAGCTTGCATAAACTGCCAGCGCCGCCATCAGCACCCCGATATAGAGGAAGAAGCCGCCGTCGCCGGTGACATCCATCAGCCAGCCGGTGACAATCGGTCCCGAAATCGCGCCGAGCCCGTTGATGAACAGCAGCCCCGCCGAGGCGGCGGCCATGTCGGAATTGTCCAGAAAGTCATTGGTATAGGCCAAGAGCAGCGAATAGATCGGATTGGCGATGCCGCCGATGATCACCGCCGCCGCCAACAGCCAGGCATAGGAGGGATTGCCCAAAACCACCGCCGCCATGGCGACCGCGCCCGCCGCCGAGAGCGCCAGGATCAGCACCCGCCGGTCCATCCGGTCGGAAACCCAGCCGATCGGATATTGGAACAACAGCCCGCCCACATAGATCGCCGCGACAAAGGCCGAGATCTCAGAGACCGACAGCCCCGCCCGCGTCCCCCAGACCGAGGCCATGCCAAACAGCGCCGAATAGACACCGCCCATCAGGAAAATGCCCACACATCCCAGCGGCGAGGCATCGAACAACTGCCGAAAGCTCATCCGCTGCGTCGTCTCGAATTTTGGCGCGGGCGTCGCCGCCAGCAGGATCGGGGTGAAGGCGAGGCTGACGAGCACCGAGGGGATGACAAACAGCAGATAGCCCGCCGGATCGCCCACGTTCATCAAGAGTTGCGCCGCGATGATGCCGATCATCTGCATGATCATATAGGCCGACATCGCCTGCCCGCGCGTCTCATTGCTGGAGGCGGCGTTCAGCCAGCTTTCGGCGGTGATGTAGACACCACAGAAGGAAAAGCCGATCACCACCCGCATCATCGCCCAGATGATCCAATGCGGCGCGGCGGCATAGAGGATCAACACCGCCGAAATCAGGCTGCCAAGCGCGGCAAAGACCCGCACATGGCCCACGCTGCGGATCAGCTCCGGCGCGATCCGGCTGCCCAGCAGGAAGCCGCCGAAATAGGCCGACATCACCACCGACATGTGGAAGGTGTTGATCTCTTCGATATTGCCCCGGATGCCGAGCAGGGTGCCCTGCATGCCGTTGCCCACCATCAGCAGCATGATGCCCAAAAGCAGCGGCCAGGAATTACGCAGAACCGTCAGCATGGGTCACCTTTCAGTCAGGGGCAGTACAGGGGGCCGCACAGGGCACGGCATCGCGCCGGATTGACCGGGATAGCAGATCACGCGTCAGGGCCCGGCCCAGATCCGACCTTAAGGGATCAGAAGCGACGCATCGCCATAAGAAAAGAACCGGTAGCCGTTTGCAACCGCATGAGCGTAGATCTTTTCAACCCGCGCTTTCCCCATCAGCGCCGAGACCAGCATCAGGAGGGTGGATTTCGGCAGGTGAAAATTCGTCATCAGCGCATCGGTCACCCGGAAACGGTAGCCCGGATAGATGAAAATATCGGTGGCGGCGGCAAAGGGCATGAGCTTGCCCTCCGGGGTGGCGGCGCTTTCGATCAGCCGCAGCGCGGTGGTGCCCACCGGGATCACCCGGCCCCCTGCCGCTTTGGTGGCATTGATCTCGGCGGCGGCCTCCGGGCTGACCTCGCCCCATTCCGAGTGCATCTTATGCGTGGTCACATCCTCGACCTTCACCGGCAGGAAGGTGCCCGCCCCCACATGCAACGTCACTTCGGTGAACTGCACGCCCTTGGCGGCCAGCGCCGCCAGCAGCTCGGCATCGAAATGCAGGCTGGCGGTGGGCGCGGCCACGGCGCCGGAATGCCGGGCAAAAACGGTCTGGTAGTCCTCTTTGTCCTGCGCATCGGGGGCGCGCAGGGCCGCGATATAGGGCGGCAAGGGCATCGCCCCCGCCTCGGCCAGCGCGGTGTCAAAATCACTGCCGGTGAGGTTGAAGGCCAGATAGAGCTGCCCCCCCTCGATCCGTGTCACCCGCGCCGAGAGGGCGGGCGAAAAGACGATCTCTTCCCCCTCCTTCACCTTGCGCAGGGGCTTGGCCAGCGCCATCCAGTCGCCGCCCGGCTGCGGCTCCAGCAAGGTGATCTCGACCTTGGCCACCACCTCGCCCTGCCCCGATTGCCGCGTGCGGCTGCCGGACAGACGCGCCGGAATAACCTTGGTGTTGTTCAGCACCAGCCGGTCGCCGGGCCGGAACAGATCCACCAGATCGCGCACATAGAGATCGCGGATCGTCTCGCCCTCGGCCAGCAACAGCCGGGCCGAAACGCGTGGCCGCGCGGGGCGCGTGGCAATCAACCCCTCGGGGAGGTGAAAGTCGAAATCCGAGAGTTGCATGGGTCAGGTCTCCGGCTTTGGTATCGCAGGCCGCGGTGTCACCCGCGCCTTATTCTGTCGTGGCGGCATCGCTGCCGATCTTGGGCGGCTCGCGGCGGAAGATGTCGCGCAGCATGCCCGGCGTCAGCAGGGACAGCGGGTTGACCGAAATCTCGGGCCGTGCCGCCGTCCCGGTCAGCCGGTAGGTAAAGCCAAATACCCCTTCACCGCGCCGGGTCAACAGCTGACCGATGCCATTGATCAGATAGAGCGGTGAAACCACGCCCTGCATGTCCAGCCTGCCGCTGCCCGGCTCCGCCCCCGGCTGATACAGCCCCGTCAGCGTCACCCCGAGCGAAGCCCCGGTGGCCGAGCCGCGCGAAATGCTCACCGCCTCGGGGGTCAGCCGGAACGCGCCCTCGACATCGTTGAAGACCAGCCCCTCGCCGCTCAGCTGCTCCAACAGGCCAATGCCCGAGGCCGCGCCCAGCATGGCCGCCAGCACCGGCGCATCCTTGACCCGGATGTCGTTGATTTTCGCGGTGCCATCATATTGCCCGGCGCCGCCCGTCGGGCGCAGCACCAGATCAAGCGCCCCCCCCCGCGCGCGCGAAAAGATCCCGGCGGCATCCAGCACCGCCCCGGCATCCGGCGCCAGAATGCGCACCGCCGCGCGGCCATTCGGATCGGGGGCCACGGTGCCCTCGACCGGCGCCTGCCCGTTCACCTTGCCGGTGAAGCGGCCCGAGAATCCGCCCCGCGTGCTGAAACTGCCCTGCACGCCGCCCAGCATCAGATCATTCGCCACCGTCACCCGCGAGAGCCGGGCGGTGATGCTGGAACCGCCGCCCGCGCGGCCGCCGCCCGCGGCGCCGCCGCTGTCCATCCCGGCGGGCAGATTGCGCAGATCCAGCGTTCCGGCGTCAATCGCCACATTCAGCGGCCGCCCCGCACCCTGCCCGATCAGCGCGCCGCTGCCCTTGAACCAGCGTCCGACGGTCGCCGTGTCAAACACCGCGCGCTCCAGCCCGCCCTCGGGCGTCAGCTGCAATTTCCCTGCCGTGTCCAGCCCCGGTGCCGACAGGCTCACCCGCTCGATGGTCGCCGGTTTGCCAAAGGCCCCGGCCAGTTCCAGCTTGCCCGGGGTCGCCGCGGCCTTGGACCAGCCGATCTCCGGCACCCGCAGCCCCAACCCGACGAGATCGGACTGCAGGGTAAAACGCACCGGCTTGTCCTTGTCGAGGGTCAGCGCGATCTGCCCCAGCCCTTTGCCGGTGACACTGCCCTTGGGCAGGCCAATGGCGAAAGCATCAAGCGTCGCTGGCGAAATCTCGACCGTGCCCGCCAGCGTCGAATGCCCCTGTCCGGCGGGACCAAAATCCTGTTGCCAGCGCCCCGAGACCGGCACGCCCGACAGCAGCCCCGGCCCCTCGATCACGATCCCTTTCGGGGTGACCGTCGCCTGCAGCCGCGCCGCCGTCACCTCGCGCCCCGGGACCACCTTGTCGGAGGTGACATCGGTCAGCACCGCATTCACCCGGTAATCCACATCGGCGACCTGCAAACGGTCCACCAGCGGCAGGAACAGATCGGTGCGTGTCTCCGCCTGACCTTGCGCAATATCAACAGGTTGTCCGGCCTTGCTGAGAAAACGGAACGGCGGCTCATCCAGGAGCGACAGCACGGCGGGGATCGAGGATCGGGTGCGCAGGCGCACCTCGGCCTGCGCGGGTTTCTGGCGGATGTCGGGCACGATCATCACCGTATCGGCCACGTCAATGCTGCCGCCCTGCGGCGCCGTCACATGCCCCCGCTCCACCACCAGCGTCTGGGTGTTGCCCTCGATCGTGGCAAAGCCCTCGCCCGCTTCCACCGGCGGCAGGGTCTTGATCACCCGCACCTCCGCCCCGCTGAAATCATAGCCCAGGGCCAACCGTGGCTCTTCGCCCGGCGCCAGCCGCAGGGCGGCCTTCACATCGCGCAACTCGCCCGTCATCACATTCTGCGCGATCCAGTCGCGCGTTTTCGGCACCAGGGCGGGCGGCCAGAGCGCCAGCAGCCGGGTGCGGGTGATCGCGTCCACCCCCGCATCCAGCGACACCCGCCAGCCCTTGGCATCCGCCGCGATCTGCCCCTGCGCCGAAATGCGCCGCCCGCCCTCGACCAGCTGCACCTGTCCGATGTCCAGCGTGAACGGGTTCAGCTGCAGGCGCAGATCCACCGCCCCCTGGCTGAAGCGCGCGGGCGTCACGAACAATCCCGCCGGATCGACCTGCAGATCCTTGATGCTCACCTGCCCCAGCAGGGCCTCCGGCATGCCATTCGCCAATCCCTTGAGCGTGGCGCTGCCCTCGGCCTGCACCCGCAATGCCCGGCTGTCGAGCGCGAGATTGGTGAAAGCCACCCGCCCCGCCGCCGTGTCATAAGAGAGCGACACCCGGCCCGAGTTGAACGGCACCGGCGGCACGCCCGGCACCGGGCTGATGACGCCCGCGTCGATCTCCAGCGCCGCGTCAAGGCGTTTGATCTTGCCCTCTGCATCCATGCCCGACCGCAACGTGCCCGAGATTGGCGCGTCCAGCACCGAAAGCCAGGCCAGCGCCGGAGATTGCAGCGCCAGATCGCCCGAGGCGACCGAGCTGACGGCGGCGTTGAAGCTGGTCTCGAGGCTGTCCTTGCGGATCGTGCTGGTCAGCGCCACCGAGGCGGGCACCTTGTCCGCCGCCCCGATATCGAGACCGAGCGAAATCGCAATGCGATCCGCCTCTTGCGTCAGTTTGAAATTGCCGTTCGAGATGCGCCAGACGCGGCCCAGACGGGCATCATCCACCCGCAGCTCCAGCGCATCGGCCTCGATCGTCTGCACCTTGCGCAGGGCGGGCGTGGCAAAGGCCGCCTGAAACGCCTTGACCGCCTGGGCCGCATTTTCCGGCCCCGCCCCCGACAGCGCCAGCGCACCGCCGAGTTCCAGATCCAGCCTGCCATCGGGATTGCGCCGCAGCGCCACCCCGGCCCCGCGGATGCGGAAACTGCGCGGCTCGATCTTGCCACGCAGCAGCGGTTGCGCGTGCAGCGTCATCCGCAGTTCCGGGAAAACCGCCACCGGCAGGCCATTGGGCCGCGCGATTTCAACCACATGCAGGCGGATGCGCGGGGTGATCCCCTCATCCACCACCAGATCGGCACCGCCGCGCAGATGCACCGTCAGCGCCCCCTGCAGCGCGACATTCGCCCGCGCCTCCATCCGCGCGACCAGCCATTGCGGCGCCACCAAAGGCTGATGGCTGACCAGCAGCAGCAAAAACGCAAAGGCCACCAGCACCAGTGGCAGGGACAAGATCATCCAGAGCCCGACACGCCCCCGCCTGGCGCGGGGCCCCGCCGCCACCGGCGCGGTCGGCGCGCCATCGGCCACGGCATCCGTCGGTGCAGGCGTGATCTGAGCGGGGGTATCCGCCGCGCCGCCGGTGACCGGGTCCGCCCCGGATCCCGCCGCGCTTTTCACGTCGGCTTCCGCCTCGGGTTCCGCGTCGGCTTTGGTGTCGGACAGGGGCGAAAGCGGTCGCGTCATCCGCCGAACACCCGGTTCCGGCGCAGATTCGACACAAACCGGCGCGCAGCCCGCTGGCCGCGACAAGATGAAACCCGCCACGCAACCCGTTGGAATCGCACGTCTGTTTTCGTCAACGCCTGTGTCCTTGCGACGCCGCCCCGGTGGGGGGCGCATTCTTGTTGTCATCTACGCCTTTATCTTCGCGCAGTCTGACATAAAACGTAAGGCCAGATCATCCGACAGGAGCTTCACATGATTGCCATCGGCGAGACCGCGCCCGACTTCACCCTGCCCCGCAGCCCCGCCGCCCCCGGCGAAACGCTGACCCTCGCGGCGCTGCGGCCCGGCATTGTGGTGCTGTATTTCTACCCCAAGGATGACACGCCGGGCTGCACCACGGAGGCGCTCGACTTCACCCGGCTGGCCGCGGATTTCGCCGCCGAAGGGGCGACGGTGGTGGGCATCTCCAAGGACAGCGCGCAAAAGCATGAGAAGTTCTGCGCCAAACATGCGCTGAATGTGGTCCTCGTCTCGGATGCCGAGAGCGACACCTGCGAGCGCTATGGCACCTGGGCCGAAAAATCCATGTATGGCAAAACCTACATGGGGATCACCCGCGCGACCGTGCTGATTGATGGCGCGGGTCAGGTGGCGCAGGTCTGGCCCAAGGTCAGCGTCAAAGGCCATGCGGAAGAGGTTCTGGCCGCCGTGCGCGCCTTGAAAGCCGGGGCGTGAGCCTGCCCGCGGATCCGGCTGCCGGGGCGGAGGGCATTGACCCCGGCCAAGACCCCACCCCGGGGGCCAGCCTCGCCGAACGCGCGGTGCAGGTGCTGACCTGCGCCGACGGCCGGGCGAAATGCGCACTCTCCGAGGCGCATGCCCGCGTCTGGTTCGCGGCGCGTGCGGCGGGGAAGCCGCTGCCGCTGGGGCACGCGACCCCACCCCTGCAACCCGCCCGCCCCGCAGCGCCCGAATTGCGCGCCCCGCGTGATATGCCCAAACGCAGAACCGGATCGCAGGCCGGGCGGATCGAGCTGTTGCATTCGCTGGCGCATATCGAGCTGAACGCGGTGGATCTGCACTGGGACATCATCGCGCGCTTCACTGACGTGCCGTTTCCGCCCGGTTTCTACGATGACTGGGTGAAATGCGCGCGTGAAGAAGCCAAACATTTCAACCTGATCTGCGATTGTCTTGAGGCGATGGGCAGCCATTACGGCGCGCTGCCCGCCCATGCCGGCATGTGGCAATCGGCCGAGGAAACCGCGACTGACATTCTCGGCCGCCTCGCCGTGGTGCCGATGGTGCTCGAGGCGCGCGGCCTGGATGTCTGCCCGGCAATGATCACGCTGTTTGAAAAAAGCGGCGAAACGCAGGCGCTGGCGGCGCTGGAGGTGATCTATGCGGAAGAGGTCGCGCATGTCGCCTATGGCTCGAAATGGTTCCACTTCCTCTGCGGGCGCGGCAACCACGACCCGAAGGAGCTGTTTCACGCGCTGGTGCGGCAGTATTTCCACGGGCTTCTGAAGCCGCCCTTCAATGAGGAAAAACGCGCCGAGGCCGGATTGCCGCCGGATTTCTACTGGCCCCTGACCGAGCGCGACGAGGATGTGGACCGCCCCGCCGGGGCCTGATCACGGCGCCGCAGAATCGCGGCGGGCAGCGGAAGGCCGCCCGCCGCCAGCTGTTTCAACCGGGGGCTGTGCCGATTCCGCTTCGGCAGGAAACCGCGCAGAATCAGGCGGCAGCCTGCCTTTGCGTCGCAAAAATTGCTTAAATTGGTTGCACAAAGGCAACAGAGGTTGCTACTCCCTTGCCAGCCCGGCCGAGTCTCGCCGGGAGGGGAAAAGCTGTGCGGGATCCCTCATCCCGCGACAGAACAACTGAAGAGAGGCTGCCTGCGTGCATAGACGCATCCTGCACCGCGTGAATCACGCGCTTGAACGCTGGTTTCCGGAACAACGCCTGTTCCTGAAATCCGACACGTCCACGCGGTTCGTGCGGCTGACGCCGCTGACCCAGACACTGACGCTGGGCGCCGCCTCGCTGGTGTTTGGCTGGTCGGTGATCGCCAGCTCCATCCTGTTGATCGACCATCTGTCCTCGGGCAATGTCCGCACGCAGACCACCCGCGCCGAAACCGCCTTTGAGGCGCGCCTCGACGCGCTGTCGCATGAACGCGACGCCCGCGCCGAAGAAGCCTCGGCGGCGCAGAACCGTTTCCAGACCGCTCTGCAGCAGGTCAGCCAGATGCAATCCACCCTGCTCGCCTCGGAAGAGCGGCGGCGCGAGCTGGAGACCGGCATTTCGGTCATTCAGGCGACACTGCGCCGGGCGATGACCGAACGCGACGCCGCGCGGGCCGATCTCTTGAAGGCCTCCGGCGCGGGCCCGGTGGCGCCCGGCGCCAGCGAGGCCGACAAGGCCAAGGATCTGGCCGCAACCTTGCAGGTGATCACTTCGGCGCTCGGCGACACGGCCGCGGAACGCGATGCGAAAATGGCCGATGCCGATGCGGCCCGGCAAGAGGCCAGCCAGGTCTCGCTGGAGATGAAACTCCTTGAGCAGCGCAACGATGAGATCTTCACCACCCTTGAGGGCGCGGTGAACATCTCGATGGCGCCGCTCGACAAAGTATTCAAATCGGCGGGCGTTGATCCCGACCGGATCATCGCAGAGGTGCGCCGCGGCTATTCCGGCCAGGGCGGCCCGCTGACCCCGATTTCCTTCTCGGCGATGGGTGTACCCGCGATCGACAGTGCCGAGGCGCGCGCCTCGGGCATTCTGGAACAGCTCGACCGGATGAACATGTACCGCATCGCCACCGAACGTCTGCCGCTGCACATGCCGTTGCACACCGCCTTCCGCTTCTCCTCGCCCTTCGGCTATCGCTGGGGCCGGCTGCATGCGGGGGTCGATCTGGCCGGTGCCATGGGCTCTCCCGTGGAAGTGACCGCCGATGGTGTGGTCAGCTTTGCAGGGCAGCAGTCCGGATATGGCAATGTTGTCAAGGTGAAGCACGACTTTGGCCTTGAAACGGTCTATGGTCACCTGTCCAAAATCCGCGCCACAGTCGGCCAAAAAGTCTCGCGTGGGGATCGGATCGGTGATATGGGCAACACCGGACGTTCTACCGGGACGCATCTGCACTATGAGGTGCATGTCGACGGCAAACCTGTAAATCCGATGACTTTCATCAAGGCGGCAAAAGATGTTTTCTAAAAGCAGGATCAACGAACCTGGCCCCAAGGCACAAACCGAAACTGACAAGGCAAAATCCACCGAGATGACGGCGATGAGCAAACCTGCCGGGGATTACGCCCCGAACCCGACCCGCGCGAAACCCGCAGCTTCGGTGCTGTCGTCGGATCTCACGATCACCGGCAACATCAAGACCACCGGCGACATTCAGGTCGAAGGCGTGGTTGAGGGTGACATCCGCGCGCATCTCTTGACCGTGGGCGAAACCGCGACGATCAAGGGCGAGATCACTGCCGATGACGTCGTGGTGAACGGCCGTGTTGTGGGCCGTGTGCGGGGCCTGAAAGTGCGCCTGACCTCGACCGCCCGCGTCGAAGGCGACATCATCCACAAGACCATCGCCATCGAGAGCGGTGCGCATTTTGAAGGTTCGGTGCAACGCGCCGAAGACCCACTGGCCAATGGCGGCATGGCGAAACTCGCGCCGCCGCTGCCGAACGGCGAATAAGCACCAGGGCCCCCGGGGCCGGTGCAGACCCAGAATGTCAGAAAGGCAGGCATCCGCCTGCCTTTTTGCATGTGCAGGGGCCGGATGCGCCCTCAGAGCGTCAGGCGGCGGTACATGTGCCAGCTTGCATGGCCGAGCACCGGCAGCGCCACGAACAGCCCCAGAAACAGCGGCACCATCGCCGCAAACAGCAGCAGGCCGATCAGCGCCCCCCACATCAGCATCACCCCCGGGTTCAGCATGACACAGCGCACCGACAAGATGATCGCGCTGATGAAATCCACATCCCGCTCCAGCAGCAGCGGCAGCCCCGCCACGGTAAAGCTGAACAGCGCCAGCGCAAATCCCGCCCCGATCAGCGAGCCCACGGCCAGCATGGCCGGCCCATTGCCATGGAACAAGATCGCGGGAGAGCTGGTCACCAGCGTCATCGCCTGCATGCCCATGAACAGCGCGAAAATCGTATGGGCAACAAAGACCCAGAACATAAACATCAAGAGGATCACCACCGCCATCGAGGGGATCTGCCGGTCCTTTTGCGCGAAGACCACGCCGATCACCTCGCGCCAGATCAGCGGGCGCCCGGCCTCGATGCGGCGGCTGACCTCGTAAAGACCGACGGCGGCAAAGGGCGCCAGCAGCGGAAACCCCAGAATGAACGGCATCAGCCACCATTCCTTGCCCGCCGCCGTCAGCACCAGCCAGAGCACAATCCCGCCGCAGACATAAAACCCTGCGAACAGCAGCCCAAAGGCCGGTGCCCGCAGGAAATCGCGCAGCCCCGCCCGCAGGCAGCGCGAAATATCGGCGGGCGACAGCTGCTGCACCTCTGGCAAAGGCGATGGGGTCGACATGATTTGCTGAGTCACGGGCTGTCCTCCTCTGTTCCGGCAGGCTAGCCCCCGGCGGGCAGGCCGGGCAATAAAATTCCGCAAAGGCCGCGCTTTGGGTATTTTCACCGCAGGAAGAACCGCTTGCGGGATGCGCTTAATGCTTCGTTGACATTGTTTCTCCTATGCTCCGGCTGCGAAGCGATGTCCGTCAAAGCACCAGCACGGGCGCATTCAGGTTTTTCGGGGAGCTGCCGGCATGGCAACCTATGACATGACCTTCCTGTCCGTTTCGGACATGACAACGAGCGCGGGGTATTTTGACTCAAACAACGGGTCGCAGTTTGGCCCCGGTTCCACCATCACCCTCGGCTCCAACGCGCAGTTCAGCACGCTCAGCGTCACCGATGACGATGCCTATTTCGACGATGACGACGCCAGCCAGACCCTCACCACGGCGCAAACGCTGAACGGGACCAGCTTCGCCGCCGGAACCATGGTCGAGGCCGAATATGTGCTGGTGGTCCGCGACAGCAATGGCACCGAATACCGGATGCAGGCGGTGTCAATGACGGACAATGCCTGGACAACCTACGGCTTTACCTTCCTTGGTCCGGTGCCGCCAACCGGGGTGCCGCTGACCTGGGTGTCGAGCACGGATATGGTGACGGATACCGACGCTTATCCGACGCCCGGTCTGTCGCCCACACCAAGCTGCTTTACCCCCGGCGTTCTGATCCGCACCCCGCGCGGCGAGCGCGCCATCGAGGATCTGCAACCGGGTGATCTGGTCCTGACGCTGGACCACGGGCCTCAGCCGCTGCTGCGGCTTTTGCGGCGGCGCCTGCGCTTTGACGCGGCCCCGCACCGGCACAAACCGATCGCCGTTGCGGCAGGGGCGCTGGGGTCCGGCCTGCCCGCCCAGCGGCTGGTGGTGTCGCCCCAGCACCGCCTGCTCCTGAACGGGGCTGAGGGCACGGTTCTGGTGGCGGCAAAGGCGCTTCTGGGGCGGCCGGGGGTGCGGATGCTGCAGGGGCGGCGGCAGGTGGACTATCTGCACCTTCTGTTCGACCGGCATCAGGTGATCTGGTCGAACGGCATGCTGAGCGAGAGTTTTCTGCCCGGCCGGATGGCTCTGACCGGGCTGGATGCCGAGACGCGGCGCGAGGTGCTGGAAATTTTCCCCGAGGCACTGGGGCAACCGCAACCGGCGCGCCCCATCATCGGCCTGCGGGCCGCACGGGCGCAATGCCTGGCGGCCTGAAGAACGCGGCTTGAAGATGCCAGTCCTCTCCCCGCCCCGCACGATATGAAAAGGCCCCCGAAAACGGGGGCCTCTGTCATCCGTCAACCAAACTCGGATCAGTCGTCGCCCTGCGCCTCGGCGCGGGATTTGCCCGAAACATCCTGCGCCAGCGTGGCGGCCATGAACGCGTCCAGATCGCCGTCGAGCACGCCCGAAGTGTCCGAGGTCTCGTGCCCGGTGCGCAGATCCTTCACCATCTGATAGGGCTGCAGGACATAGGAGCGGATCTGGTTGCCCCAGCCCGCATCGCCCTTGTTCTCATGCGCGGCGTTGATCGCGGCATTCCGCTTGTCCAGCTCCATCTGATAAAGGCGCGATTTCAGCGCCGCCATACAGTTGGCCCGGTTCTGGTGCTGCGATTTTTCGGAGGAGGTCACCACGATACCGGTGGGCAAGTGGGTGATCCGCACCGCCGAGTCGGTGGTGTTGACGTGCTGACCGCCCGCCCCAGACGAGCGATAGGTGTCGATGCGGATATCGCGGTCGGGAATGTCGATCTCGATGTTGTCATCCACCACCGGATAGACCCAGACCGAGCTGAACGAGGTGTGCCGCCGCGCCGCCGAGTCAAAGGGCGAAATCCGCACCAGACGGTGCACGCCGGATTCCGATTTCAGCCAGCCATAGGCATTATGCCCGCTGATCTTGTAGCCCGCCGAACGGATCCCCGCCTCATCGCCGCCGGTCTCGGACAAGAGCTCAACCTTATAGCCCTTTTTCTCGGCCCAACGGACATACATCCGCGCGAGGATGCTGGCCCAGTCGCAGCTTTCGGTGCCGCCCGCGCCCGCGTTGATCTCAAGGAAAGTGTCATTGCCATCGGCCTCGCCATCCAAGAGCGCCTCCAGCTCCTTGGCGGCGGCAACCTCGCGCAGAGCCTTCAGGCTTTTCTCGGCCTCTTCGATGATCTCAGGGTCGCTTTCCATCTCGCCAAGTTCGATCAGCTCGACATTGTCGGTCAGATCGCGGTCGATGCTGCGGTAGCTCTCGACCGCATCCATCAGCGCCTGCCGCTCGCGCATCAGCTTTTGCGCGCGCTCGGGGTCAGACCACAGATCGCCATCCTCGATCATCGCGTTGAATTCCTCCAACCGATGCGGGGCGGTTTCCCAATCCATACGCTGCCCCAGAAGTTTCAGGGACTTGCGGATCGCTTCGACGGTGTTCTGGGTTTCAGCGCGCATCTTTGGTCTTTCCTCGCGGGTCTGTATGGGGCCGCTACGGGCGGGGTGATACAAGTTTGGCGCCGCCACGGCAAGACCGCGGCGGCGCCCGATGAGAGGTTCAGGCCCGGAGGGGCCCGAAGAGCTGTTGCGCGCTAATAGAGACCGCCCGAGCTGACGGTGCCGAAATCGGCCTTTTTCGGGATGACCGCCGTACCGCCGGTTGAGGTGGTGACCGAGGTGGACCCCTCGTCGCTTTCCCCCGCGGCAAACAGCGGCAGGTTCGAACCCATCGCAAAGCCGCCATCCACCAGCATGCCAAAGCTCGAGGCATATTCGGTACCGTCGCGCAGATACTCGGCCTGCACTTCCGGCCCCGAGGCATCCGGCCCCAGTTGCTGGCCGGTGAAGCGGTTGAAATTGGTGAAATGCCCGCCCGGCGGCACTTTGAAGCTGGCACCGCCGTATTTCTTGATCGCCTGCTCCATGAACTCCTGGAACACCGGCACACAGAGCGTGCCGCCAAAAGCCCCCGGCCCCAGAGTGCGCGGCTGGTCAAAGCCCATGTAGCACCCGGCGACGATGTTCGAGGTGAAACCGATGAACCACACGTCTTTCGCGTCATTCGTCGTCCCGGTCTTGCCCGCCACCGGCACTGGCAGATGCACACCATGGCCCGAGCCGCGCTGCACCACGCCCTGCATCATCGAGGTCAGCTGATAGGCGGTGATCGCATCCATCACCCGCTCGCGGTCCGAGGTGATCGTGGGCGCCTGCCCGGCAGGCAGGGTCGGCACGGTACAATCGGGGCAGAGCCGCTGATCGTGGCGGTAAATGGTGCGGCCCCAGCGGTCCTGCACCCGGTCGACCAGCGTCGGCTCCACCCGCTCTCCGCCGTTGGCGAACATGGCATAGGCGGCAACCATCTGAAACAACGTGGTTTCCTGCGCGCCAAGCGAATTGGCAAGGAAGGTCTTCATCGGGTTATAGACCCCGAAGCGCTCGGCATAGCCCGCGACCACATCCATGCCGATTTCCTGCGCGATCCGCACGGTCATCAGGTTCCGCGACTGTTCGATCCCGGTCCGCATCGGCGTCGGGCCGTAATATTTGTTGGTCGAGTTCTTCGGCCGCCAGAGGCCCTGCGGCGTGTTCACCTCGATCGGCGCGTCGATGATGATCGTCGCGGGCGAGAGGCCGGAATCCAGCGCCGCCGCATAGACGAAGGGCTTGAAGCTCGAGCCCGGCTGCCGCTCGGCCTGCGTCGCGCGGTTGAAGACCGAGGCTTGATAGGAGAAGCCACCCTGCATCGCCAGCACCCGGCCAGTATTCACGTCCATGGCCATAAAGCCGCCCTGCACTTCCGGCACCTGCCGCAGCGTCCAGCGGATGAAGGAGCCGTCGTCGTCCTTGGTCATCGCGCGGACCATGACGACATCGCCGACATCGACCAGATCGCCCGCGACCTTGGCCTTGCCCGACAATTTCCGTGCCGCCAGCCGCTTGCGCGCCCAGGTGACATCCTCGGCGGGAATCCAATGCCCGTCCTCGTCCTCTTCAATGCCCTCGATGCCGATGCGGGCATCCTTCTCGCCCACCTTCAGCACCACCGCCGCATGCCAGCCCGTCACGTCGCGCGGCAGATCGGGCACCGCAGCCAAAGCGGCGCGCCAGGACCGCTCATCGCCCAGCTGATCCTCCGGAATGGTCTTGCCGGTGCCGCGCCAGACGCCCTGAGAGCGGTCGTATTTCTCCAGCGCCTCCTGCAGCGCCCGCGCGGCCAGATCCTGCATCTCCGGGTCGACCGTGGCGCGCACCGACAGGCCGCCGCCAAAGAATTCCTCCTGCCCGAAGCTTTTCGACAGCTGGCGGCGGATCTCATCGGTGAAATAATCGCGCGGCGGCAGCTGATCGCGGAAGGGCGGGAAATCGCCGTTCTGCACCGATTTGATGGTCGTCGCGCGCTCGGTATTATAGGTGGCCTCGTCGATATAGCCGTTCTGCCACATCTCGCGCAGCACATAGTTGCGGCGGCCCAAGAGCCGGTCATAATTGCGCACCGGATGGAATTGCGACGGGGCCGCGGGCATCGCCGCCAGGGTCGCCGCCTCCGCCGGGCTCAGCTGGCTCAGCGTCTTGTTGAAATAGGTCTGCGCCGCCGCCGCCACCCCGAACGAATTCTGCCCGAGGAAAATCTCGTTCAGATAAAGCTCCAAAATCCGGTCCTTCGACAAGGACTGCTCCAGCCGTGTCGCGAGAATGAGCTCCTTGATCTTGCGCTCAACCGAGCGGTCCGAGGACAACAGGAAGTTCTTCATCACCTGCTGGGTGATGGTCGAGGCGCCGCGCAAATTCTCGCCGCCCGATTGCGCCGCCTGCACCACCGCCTTGATCATGCCCATCGCATCATACCCTTTATGGGTATAGAAATGCTTGTCCTCGGCTGAAATGAACGCTTCTTTCACCAGATCCGGGATCTCGTCGATCGGCTGGAACAGACGGCGCTCTTCGGCGAATTCATCGATCAGCTTGCCCTCACCCGAGTAGATCCGGCTGATGGTCTTCGGCGCATATTGCGCGAGCTGCTCATGGCTGGGCAGATTGCGGGAATACATCCAGAAGATGGCTCCCAAGGCCAGCGCGCCGATAACGATCGCAGTCACCACCCAGGAGAAGATGGCGCCGAAGAAGGAAAGAATAAAGCGGATCAATGGATACTCCTGTCGGGCCGATCCGGACGTCTCCGGACCCATTGGCCCCGCCTATACCCTGACCGGATCGCAGGGTCAAAACAACTTGGTGTCAGGCCCGCCGCATCGGCAAAACCCGGCAGCGCGCCCGCCCTGCCGCCTCGCGAACCGCGCCCAAGCCTCCCGCACGGACCCGGCACGCCCCCCGGCGCCGCCACCAGCCCCTCCGACAGACCAGCGCCCGGCGCCAACCAGCTCCGGCAGGGCCCCCAGCCACCGCCGCCCTCACTTCAGCCGCTTCAAACCGCCACCGCTCCCTTTCTTCTTGGCCCAAATACCTCGGGGGAGTCGCCGCCCCGGCGACGGGGGCAGCGCCCCCGCTTCATTGCCGCAACTTGCGCCCTTCGACAGCATCCGCCCCGGCCCAGCTGATCACCCCCTTGACGATGGCCGCCGACATCGCGCCGCGCCAGACCGGATCATTCAGCCGCGCCTGATCGGCGGGCGAGGACAAAAAGCCCAGTTCCAGCAGGATAGACGGAATATCTGCGGATTTCAGCACCGAGAACGCCGCCCCCTGCACCGGATGTTTGTGCATCGAGAGCCCCGCCCCCTTGATCGCATCGCGCAGAGAACCCGCGAGCCGGGTGCTGCGCGGCTGCGTCTCGGTCCGCGCCAGATCCATCAACACGCCCGCCACCTCGTCGTCGTGCCCTTCCAGATCCACCCCGGCCAAAAGATCCGCGCGGTCATGCCGCTCGGCCAGCTTCTCGCTGGCGGCATCCGAAGCCTTGTCATCCAGCAGATAGATCGTCGCCCCCGTCGCCTCACCCTCCGCCAAAGCATCGGCATGCAGCGACAGGAACAGATCCGCCCCCACCGCCCGCGCCACCGACATCCGGGTTTCCAGCGGCACGAACACATCCTCTTCCCGTGTCATGATCACCTTGATCCCGGCGCGGGTCATCTGCTCCTTGAGGTCGCGGGCAAAGGTCATCACCAGCACCGCCTCGCGCAGCACCCCCGCCTCCGCCCCCGGATCAATGCCGCCATGCCCGGGATCAAGCACGACAATCAGCGGCCGCGTGCCGTCCTGACGCGGATGCGTGCGCGCGACATCTGCCGGTTGCGGCAAATCCCACAGCGCCGATTGCGGTGTGCCCGCGCGGGTGGCGAAATCCACCGCATCCACGGGTTTCAGCGAAATCTCCAGCGCGGCGGGATCGGTGGTGCGTTCGGCCGCCCGGGTGATCGCATAGGGACCATCGAGTTCCGCCACCAGCCGTGACCAGCCGGGCCGGAATTTGCCCCAGCGCAATGCGGTGACGCCTTTCATCCCGGCGGCATTCACCAAAGCCTCGGGTGCTGCGGCGCCGAAATCCACCTCGCGGAAATCAACGACCAGACGGGGGGGCGAATCCAGCATGAACACCCGATAGGGTACCGGCTGCGACAGACCTAGGCTGAGAGTGAGTGCGCCCTCCGACAGGTGGATCGCGCTGCGTCCCGGCTCGTATTGGGCCAGTGCCGACAGGGGTTCGGCGCGCAGCGCGCCGGCACCAAAGGCCAGCCCCAGCCCCACCCCGCCTGCAAGCAGCCAAACAACCGCCGCGGCGCGGAACCTTGCGAATGCGTTCATACCATTTCCCCTTGTCCTGTGCCGCCGCTTCTAGCGCAGATGACCGGTGCTGGGAATGCCGCCGCCAATCGCAAAGCCCGCCTTAAATGCACCCCGTCTACACAACCTGTCTGCACGGCCCGTCACCGCCCCCCGTCGGCGAGGCCTGTCAGCGGGCCCCTGAACCCCGCCCGCCCAATCCGAACCGATGCTTCCCCCGAACCGATGCTTTCCCCGCGCGTCAGGAGAAATCCGACCGCCCCCGGGCCTCGAGCGCCTGCGGGTTCAGCACCCGGATCACGCCCTTGTTCACCTCAACGATGCCCGCATCGCGCAAGACCCCCAAGGTCCGGTTGACCGTTTGCCGCGAACAGCCCACCACGCCCGCCAGATAGGTCTGGCTTTGCTCAATCACCGGGCTGCGCTGTGACAGCTTGCGCAGATAACTGCAGATCCGCTGCTCCACGGGCTGCAACTGATCCACCGATTTATAGACATTCTCCCGCTGCATCCGCTCGCAAAACGCGGCCGTAAAATTGCTGATGAACTGCGGGATCAGCAGAAACTCAAAAATCTGCGCCGTCGGGCAAAACAGCAGCGTGGTGCCGGTCTTGGCGACACAATTGGCCACACAGCGCGTCCCCGCCACCGCCTCGGGTTCGCCGACAGTTTCCCCCGGCCCCGCGTGATGGATGATGGATTGCTGGCCCGTATCGGTCAGATAGCCAACCTCGATCAGGCCATGCGCCACCAGAAACAGCCCCGGCGAATGGTCCCCCTGCGTCAGAACCTGCTGGTCACGGTCGTAGACCCGGATGATGCTCCGATCGAGAAAGTCGTTTTTGGCGGCGTCGGTCAGCCCGTGCAACAGCCGACACTTCATCAATTGCGGATAACGGGTGGCGTTTTTCATCTAAGGGCACAGCGTCCTTTGGACCGTCTTGCCCTTCAACCTGAACGATCCGCGGATCAAACACAACTCCCCGCCGCATGGACAGTGCAAACCAAAAAACCCCGCATGCCCGGTTGGGGCAGCGGGGTGAAATTTGAACACAAACGGCGCCATACAAGCGGCCCCGCCAGAACCGACTGCACGGGCCCGGTTTCCCGGCCCCGTGCAGTAAAAAAGGAAATATTTACTGGACCAAATACATCATCTCACGGCGCGCCGGGATTGCTTGTCGCCGAGCCGACAGTGCGAGGGCATTGCCGCCGCCAACTCTCTAAAATTGTATAGACTTACGCCCTCTCTCCGCAGCGTTGCTCCCGCATTTGGGGTTCTGCCCGTCGAAAAAACAACCTGCGGCATGCCTTGCCCGCGCGCTCCAGGACGCACCAGCGCGGCCCCGGAATCGCGCTGATTCACAAATCAGCGATGCCCGCCCGTGCCGCTTGAGCCGAAGGCGCAGCGGGGCCATGCTCCGCCCATGAGATACGGGCAGCGGCACGCCGCCGATCACCGGCCCTCAACGGCCGCCGCGCTGTTTGAAGGGTTGCGCCCGCCGCCATCTGCCGCAATGCTGCGCGGCAGATTTACCAGCGAAACCGTGCGGGCCTGCCCGCCGCCGAGACAGGACAGACCATGATCCGGACCACCCTAGCCGCCTTTTTGGTCAGCGCCATGCAGGCCCTGCCCGCTTTGGCTTTCGATCCGGCCGCGATGAATGACGGCGAAAAAGATGCCTTTGGCCAGGCCGTGCGCGATTATCTGATGACGCATCCCGAAGTGCTGGTGGAGGCGATCAACGAGCTGGAGACGCGTCAGGCCAGCGCCGCGGCGCAAAACGATCAGTCGCTCGTCCAGGATAACAGCGCCGAGATCTTCTCGGACGGTCACTCCTGGGTCGGCGGCAATCCTGAGGGCGACATCACCGTCGTTGAATTCATGGACTACCGCTGCGGCTATTGCCGCAAGGCCTATCAGGAAGTCGAGGATCTGGTGTCTTCGGACGGCAACATCCGCTTCATCCTGAAGGAATTTCCGATTCTGGGGCCGCAATCGGACCTGTCCGCCCGCTATGCGATCGCGGTGCAGCAGCTGGAGGGCGATGAGGCCTACAAGAAAACCCATGATGCGCTGATCAACTTCCGCGGCGACATCACCAACGACAGCCTGTCGCGGATGGCAACCGATATGGGCTTTGACGCGGCAGCCGTGTTGAAACGCATGGGCGAGGATTCGGTGACCAATGTGCTTGCCGCCAACCATCAGCTGGCCGAAAAGCTGCGGATCTCGGGCACGCCGACCTTTGTGATGGGCGGTCAGATGGTGCGCGGCTATGTGCCGCTGGATGGGATGCGCCAGATCGTGACGCAAGAGCGCGGCTGACCCCGCGCCGGACCAGCCCTCCGCCGCGCGCCCGGTCCGCGGACCCCATGCGGCTGCTCTGCGCCTGTCAGAGCAGCCCGCCGCCCGCCCGCGTCCGCCCGTGCTGATCGAGATCACCACCCATCTCGATTACGGCTTTGACGGGCCGACGGATTGCCTCGTGCAGATGGAGGCGGCGCATCTGCCCGAGCAGCAGGTGCTCACCGCGCAGCTCCTGACCAACGCCCCCGAACAATTCCACCGCATCGCCCCCGAAGAAGGCATCGGCGAGCGGATCTGGACCCGCAATGCCGTGCGGCTCGATTGGTTCTACACCGCCCGCGTCGCGGTGGACCGCCCCGACCCCGAGATTGCCGCACGGGCGCAAGTGCCCGTGCATCTGCTGCCGGTTGAGGTCGTCAAATACCTCTTTGCCTCGCGCTACTGCCCGTCAGACCTGTTTCAGACCTTTGTGGCCGAGCAATTTGGCACCCTGACCGGCGGCGCGCGGGTGGCCGCGATGCGCGACTGGATTCAGCGCGCCTTTCGCTATGTGCCGGGGGCGAGCACCACGCTGACCACGGCGATGGACACTTTTGTCACCCGCGAAGGGATTTGCCGCGATTATGCGCATGTGCTGATCACCCTGTGCCGCGCCGCCGCGATTCCGGCGCGCATGGTCAGCGTCTATGCGCCGGGCGTGGCGCCGCAAGATTTTCACGCGGTGGTGGAGGTTTATCTGGAGGGCGGCTGGCATTTGACCGACCCCACCGGCATGGCACGCGCCGCGGAGATGGTGGTGATCTCGGTCGGGCGCGATGCCGCGGATGTGGCCTTCCTCACCAGCTTTGGCACCGCGCATCTTTGTCAGCAAAGCGTCCATCTGCGGCGGCTCGACAACGGGGCCTGACGCCCTGCCGCACTCCGGCGCTCACAACGCCCGCCCTGCCCTTCTTGCGGGCGAAAGCTGCCGCAGAGACGGCCTCACTCGGCCGCCGTGCCCGCCGCCGTCACCGCCCCGGCTGCCGCCTTTTCGGCGGCCTCTTTCGCCTCGATCTCTGCCGCGCGGGCCTCGACCAGCTCGACGATGTGATCGACCATCTTGTCGTTGGACAATTTGTGATCCTGTTTCCCGGCATTGTAGATCATGCCAGAGCCCGCCCCGCCGCCGGTGAAACCGATATCGGTCATCAGCGCCTCGCCCGGGCCATTCACCACACAGCCGATGATCGACAGCGACAGCGAGGTGGTCACATGCGCCAGCCGCTCTTCCAGCGTGGCCACGGTCTTGATCACGTCAAACCCCTGCCGCGCGCAGGAGGGGCAGGAGATGATCGTCACGCCCCGGTGCCGCAGGCCGAGCGATTTCAGGATCTCATAGCCCACCTTCACCTCTTCCACCGGATCGGCGGAGAGCGAGACGCGGATCGTGTCGCCGATCCCCATCCACAGAAGATTGCCAAGCCCGATGGCGGATTTGACGGTGCCCGACACCAGCCCCCCCGCCTCGGTGATGCCCAGATGGATCGGCGCATCCGTGACCTCGGCCAGCTGCTGATAGGCCGCGGCGGCCAGGAAAACGTCCGAGGCTTTCACCGAGATCTTGAATTCGTGGAAATCGTTGTCCTGCAACAGCTTGATGTGATCAAGGCCGCTTTCCACCATCGCTTCCGGGCAGGGCTCGGCGTATTTCTCGAGGAGATGCCGCTCCAGACTGCCCGCATTCACCCCGATGCGGATCGAGCAGCCATGGTCCTTGGCCGCGCGCACCACCTCGGCCACGCGCTTGGCGTCGCCGATATTGCCGGGATTGATGCGCAGACAGGCGGCGCCCGCCTCGGCGGCCTCGATCGCGCGTTTGTAGTGGAAATGGATGTCGGCCACGATCGGCACCGGGCTTTCGCGCACGATCTGGCGCAGGGCCGCGGTCGAGGCCTCATCCGGGGTCGAGACGCGGACGATGTCGGCGCCCACGGCAGCGGCGGCCTGGATCTGTGCCAGCGTCGCGCGCACATCCGAACTGTCGGTGTTGGTCATCGTCTGCACCGAGATCGGCGCATCGCCCCCCACCGGCACATTGCCCACCATGATCTGGCGCGACTTGCGGCGGTAGATGTTGCGCCAGGGACGGACATGATTGAGCGACATCGGGGAACACCTCATCAGAGCTTGCCCGCCAGAGATAGGACAGCCCGGCACGGGGCGCAACCGCCCGGCACCGCACAATCCCGCCAGCACAGCCACAGAATGGCAAAACGGCGCCCGAAGGGGCGCCGTTTACACTCTGTCATGCCGTCGGTCTTGTTCCGTGGTTCCCGGCGCGGTGCGGTCTTACTCCGTGGCTTCGGGCGCGGTGCCGTCCAGCGGTTCCGCCGCGGCCAGTGCCACGAAATGCGCCAGATCGGAATCCTTGCTCAGATCGGCCACCTGATATTTCTCGCGCAGCGCCACCGGCGACAGCTCGACATTCTTGACCACATTGGCGCCCGAGGCCGCCGGACCATAGGTTTCGCCGTTCACCGCGAAATAGACCGAGCCGGAATTGCCCGCCCGCAGAACCGGCGGCTCTTCGAGTTTCGGCAGCGCGAAACGCTCGCCCGCATCGAGGATCTTTTCAAAGATCACCGTGCCATCCTTGGCCTGAACCCGCACCCAGGCCGCCCGCACGGCCAACAGCTCAACCTCCGGCGCATCCGGGGCCACGGTGCGGACCACAGCGTTTTCCGGCGTGACAGCCGCCCCGGCATCGGCCACCTGCATCGGTGCCGCGGTGGTGTTGCCAAAGGTGCCGCCCGAGCGCGGGTCAATCGCCGAGATCGGCCCGTCACGCGCCACCAGCACCGGCACATCCAGCGCCTGCGGACGGTAGAGACGGTCCAGCCCTTCCGGCGCGGTCAGCTGCGGCAAAGCGTCAGGATCGGCGCCCGCCATCATCGTTTGCGCATTCTCCACCGGGTCCAGCTCGGTCACCACACCGGGGGCCTGATCCACCGGCGCCAGCTGCACGCGCTGCACTTCCTGCAACACCGTCCACCCACCATAGCCCAGGCCGCCCAGCATCAGCGCCAGCACGAAGACCGAGCCGAGCGCGCGCGGCTCGAACTTGGTCCAGAACCCTTCCGGGCGCGGCACGAAGATCGCATTGGGATTGGCCAGAGCCTCGACCGGATCGGCGGGGCGGCGCTGCGGTTTCGGCCCCGACGCGGCCGCCGACATCCCATGCGTCGGCATGAAACCGGATTCGATGCAGAACCGCTCAAAGGTCGTGTCGGGGTCCATGCCAAGATAGCGTGCATAAGAACGCACATAGCCCGCGATAAAGCCCGGGGTTTCAAAGGCAGAGGCATCGGTGTTTTCGATGGCGGCGATATAGCTGGCCTTGATGCGCAACTCTCGTTGCACGTCGAGAAGGGATTTCGACAGAGTCGCGCGCTCTCCGCGCATCATGTCTCCCAACCGCAGTTCGAAATCGTCAAAGCCTTTCGGCTTGTCAAATTCCACCGCCGAAGGATTGCCCTTCCGCCCGATCATGCGCTGCCCCTGTCCCCAAAATGTCGCCGATTCGAGTCGGCGACGTACCGACTTCTTGAGATTTTATTATCACAGCAGCGCGAGCCGTGCATCCGCAGAAAAGGCTCAGGCGCTGAGTTCGGCGCGATTCAGCGCACAGCGCGACCACAGGGTATCCATGGCGCGCACAAGTCCATCAATCTGCCCCAGATCGTGCACCGGTGAGGGGGTAAAGCGCAGACGCTCGGTCCCGCGCGGCACGGTGGGGAAGTTGATCGGCTGCACATAGACCCCGAATTCATCGAGCAACATGTCCGACAGCGCCTTGCAATGCACCGGATGGCCGACATGCACCGGCACGATATGGCTGCCATGGTCGATGATCGGCATCCCCAGGGCCTTCAGCCGCATTTTCAGCACGCGGGCATGGAGCTGTTGCGCATCGCGCAGTTTCTGCCCCTCTGCCGTCTTCAGAAAAGCAATCGCCGCCGCCGCGCCCGCCGCCACGGCCGGCGGCAGCGAGGTGGTAAAGATGAAGCCCGGCGCATAAGAGCGCACCGCATCCACCATCCGCGCCGATGCCGCGATATAGCCGCCAAAGACGCCGAAGGCCTTGCCCAGCGTGCCGTTGAAAATGTCGATCCGGCCCATCAGCCCGTCGCGCTCGGCGACGCCGCCACCGCGCGGGCCATACATGCCCACCGCATGCACTTCGTCGAGATAGGTCAGCGCGCCAAATTCCTCGGCCAGATCGCAGAAGCCTGCGATGGGACCAAAATCGCCGTCCATCGAATAGATGGATTCGAACGCAATGAGTTTCGGCGCCGCCGGGTCATCGGCCGCCAGCAATTCCCGCAGATGCGCGAGGTCGTTATGGCGGAAAATCCGCTTTTCGCCGCCGCCGCGCCGGATCCCTTCGATCATCGAGGCATGGTTCAGCGCGTCGGAATAGATGATCAGCCCGGGGAACAAGAGCCGCAGGGTGCTCAGCGTCGCATCATTGGCGATATAGGCCGACGAAAAGACGAGCGCCGCTTCCTTGCCGTGCAGATCGGCAATCTCGGCCTCCAGCTGTTTGTGATAGGCGGTGGTGCCGGAAATATTCCGCGTCCCGCCCGAACCGGCGCCAACGGCGTCCAGCGCCTCATGCATCGCACCGAGCACGACGGGATGTTGCCCCATGCCCAGATAATCATTGCCACACCAGACCGTGATGTCCTGCTTGCGGCCATCGGGACGGTTCCAGACGGCCTTGGGAAAGGCCCCCTTCTCACGCTCGATATCGATAAAGGTGCGGTAGCGCCCTTCGTCGTGCAACCGTTGGATCGCCTGATCGAGTGCCTGAGTATAGTCCATGTCCGTATCCCTTGCCGTTCGCTGGGGAGAGCCCTAAGGCAGATATGCCCGACAGACCTTGATAAAGATCAAATACAGCTTTTGATCCGGCCCGACGGTTTGCGGGGTCCGACATAAAGGTTTTTCCCACTGGGTCAATTGCAGCCTTTGCCGCACCCCCCTGCAGGAACGGCAACCCTGCCCTGCGCGGAACGCCGGGGCTGCCCCGCCCAGCCACAACAGCCTTCCGGCACCCGGCCCCTCCGGCTCCCCCCTCGCGGCACCCGGCACCGGCCCGCGCGCGGGCCCTTCCCCGGCGGCAGGCGGGCGATGGCTGGACAGTCGCGCCCCCCCTGCTAGTCTGCCCGCAACCGCAAGGAGCTGACCGATGACCCTGACCGCTGACATCACCCCCGTCCTCGACACGATCGACGCCGACCTGCCGCAAGCGCTTGAGCGGCTCATGGCACTGCTGCGCATCCCCTCGATTTCGACCGACCCGGCCTATAAGGCCGATTGCGCCCGCGCCGCCGATTGGCTGGTGGCCGAACTGACCGATCTCGGCTTTACCGCCTCAACGCGCGCAACCCCCGGCCATCCGATGGTGGTGGCGCGGCACGAAGCCCCCGGCAAACACATCCTGTTCTACGGCCATTATGACGTGCAGCCGGTGGATCCGCTGAGCCTGTGGGACCGCGACCCGTTCGACCCTGAGATCCAGGAGACCCCGAAGGGCAAGGTGATCCGCGCCCGCGGTGCCAGCGACGACAAGGGCCAGCTGATGACCTTTCTCGAAGCCTGCCGCGCTTACAAGGCGGTCACCGGCAGCCTGCCCGGCAACCTCACGATCTTTCTGGAAGGCGAAGAAGAGAGCGGCTCTCCCTCGCTGGTGCCCTTCATGCAAGAAAACGCGCCCGAGCTTTCCGCCGATCTGGCACTGATCTGCGACACCGGCCTTTTCGCCGACAAACAACCCGCCATCGTCACCATGCTGCGCGGGCTTCTGGGCGAGGAAATCACCCTCAAAGGGCCGAACAAGGACCTGCATTCGGGCATGTATGGCGGTGCGGCGATCAACCCGATCCGGGTGCTCTCGCGCATCATCGCGGGCCTGCACGACGACAGCGGCCGCATCACCGTGCCGGGCTTTTACGACGGCGTCGAGGAACTCTCCGAGGACATGCGCGCGCAATGGCAGGCGCTCGCCTTCGATCACGCGCATTTCCTCGGCGAGGTGGGCCTTTCGGTCCCCGCGGGCGAACAGGACCGCACGCCGCTGGAAATGATCTGGTCGCGCCCGACCTGCGAAGTGAACGGCATCTGGGGCGGCTATACCGGCGACGGGTTCAAGACCGTGCTGCCCTCAGAAGCCCATGCCAAGATCAGCTTCCGCCTCGTCCCCGGCCAAAACCCCGATGCGATCCGCGAGGCCTTCCGCGCACAGATCACCGCGCAACTGCCCGCCGATTGCAGCGTCAGCTTCCACGGCCACGGCGCCAGCCGCGCGGGACAGATGAGCGTCACGGACCCGGCCTTTGAAGCGGCACGCGGCGCGCTCAGCGAAGAATGGGGCCTGCCCGCCGCCTTCGTCGGCTGCGGCGGCTCAATCCCGATCGCGGGACATTTCAAAACCGTCCTGAACATGGATGCGATGCTGATCGGCTTTGGCAAGGATGACGATCAGATCCATTCGCCGAATGAGAAATACGATGTGGAGAGCTTCCACAAAGGCATCCGCAGCTGGGCGCGTGTCCTCAACCGCATCGCGGGCTGAACCCGCCGGGGGCTTCGCGCCCCCGGACCCCCGCGGGATATTTTTAACGAAGCAAGCCCAAAGTCCGCGTCATCCCATTGCTTCGTGGAAAATATCCCGGGGGGCGCCGAAGGCGGGGGGCAGCGCCCCCCTCTTTTCGTCAGATGACCATATCATCCCGGTGGATCAGCGCCGCCCGGCCCGGATAGCCGAGCAGTGCCTCAATCTCACCGGATTTATGCCCGGCGATCACCCGGGCCTCAGAAACCGTATAGCGCACCAGTCCCTTGCCAAGCTCTGCCCCATCCGGCGCCTTGATCGAGACCGGATCCCCGCGGCCAAAGCTGCCCGCCACGCGCGTAACTCCGGCGGGCAGGAGAGATTTTCCGGCGTTGAGCGCACCCACCGCCCCCGCATCCACCCAGATCTCGCCGCGCGGTTTCATCGCGGCGATCCAGCGTTTGCGGGCCGCCTGCGGGTCGCCTTCGGGCAGGAACCAGGTGCAATTGGCGCCCGATTCCAGCGCGCTCAGCGGTTGCAGCGCCGAGCCCTCCATGATCGCCATCGCGCAACCGCCCGCGACGGCGGTTTTCGCGGCCAAAAGCTTGGTCTTCATCCCGCCCTTCGAGAGGCCGGAGATCGGGTCGCCCGCCATCGCCTCGATCTCGGGGGTGATGTGCTCGACCAGTTCAAAGCGGATCGCGGTGGGGTCGGTTTTCGGATTGGCGGAATAGAACCCGTCCACATCCGACAACAGGATCAACTGATCCGCACCGATGGTCACCGCGATCTGCGCCGCCAGCCGGTCGTTGTCGCCAAAGCGGATCTCATCCGTCGCCACGGTGTCATTCTCGTTGACGATCGGCACCACGCCAAGGCCCAGCAGCGTCTCCATCGTGGCACGGCTGTTCAGATAGCGGCGGCGGTCCTCGGTATCTTCCAGCGTCACCAGCACCTGTCCGGTGGTCACCCCATGCGGCGCCAGCACTTCCTCATAGGCGCGCGCGAGGCGGATCTGCCCCACCGCCGCCGCCGCCTGGCTCTGCTCCAGCGGCAGCGCCGCTTGCGGCAGGCCGAGCACCCGGCGCCCGAGCGCGATGGAACCCGAGGAGACGAGGATCACATCCGCCCCCCCCGCCCGCATCCGCGCCACATCCTGCGCCAGCGCCTTCAGCCAGTCGATCTTCAGCCCCTCGGGGCCGACGAGCAGCGCCGAGCCGATCTTGATCACGATCCGCCGCGCCTGCGCGACCGAGGGTTTTTGCGCGCGCGCGGCCACTGTTGTCGTCAGATCAACGTCGCTCAGGGCTGCCAAGGCGCATCCTCCACGACCGGCCCCTTATCTTGCTGGATCTCGGCCCAGATCGCGCGCAGCACATCCGTCACGCCCTGTTTCGATACGCCCGACATCAGGAACACCGGGCCGCCCACCGCCTTTTCAAGGCTGCGTTTGCGGCTGGCGAGGGTTTTCGCATCCAGCGCGTCGATCTTGTTCAGCGCGGTGATCCGCGGCTTGTCGGCGAGATCGGGCGAATAGGCCTCAAGCTCGGTGATGATCGTGCGATAATCCTTGGTGATCGTCGACGATGTACCATCGACCAGATGCAACAGCACCGAGCAGCGCTCGACATGGCCGAGGAAGAGATCGCCAAGGCCGCGGCCTTCGGACGCGCCTTCGATCAGACCCGGAATATCCGCCATCACGAATTCCTTGCCATCCACCCCCACCACGCCAAGGTTGGGGAAGAGGGTGGTGAACGGGTAATCGGCGATTTTCGGGCGGGCATTCGACACCGCCGAAAGGAAGGTGGATTTCCCGGCGTTCGGCAGACCCAGCAGCCCGGCATCGGCGATCAGCTTCAGCCGCAGCCAGATGGTGCGCTCGACCCCCTCTTGCCCCGGATTGGCCCGGTTCGGCGCGCGGTTGGTCGCCGATTTGAAATGCAGGTTGCCAAAGCCGCCATTGCCGCCCTTGGCCAGCAGCACGCGCTGCCCCACCACGGTCAGATCGGCGATCACGGTCTCTTCGTCTTCGTCGATGATCTCGGTGCCGACCGGCACCCGCAACAGCACATCATCGCCGTTGCGCCCCGTGCATTGGCTGCCCATGCCGTGCTGGCCATTGTTGGCAAAGAAATGCTGCTGATAGCGGAAATCGATCAGCGTGTTCAGCCCCTCAATCGCCTCGACCCAGACCGAGCCGCCATTGCCGCCGTCGCCGCCATCCGGGCCGCCGAATTCAATGAACTTCTCGCGCCGGAACGAGACGCAGCCGCCACCGCCCGCGCCGGAGCGGATATAGACTTTGGCAAGATCGAGAAATTTCATCGGACGGACTTTCACTGGTTTCGGCCCCTGCGATAGAGGCAGATGCGATTTTATTCAAGGGTGGTTGGGGTTCCCCGCGCGCAGAGCCGGTTTGCATTCACGCAGGGCTGCACAACTCTGGCACGTCGGGCGGCATTGCAGACGCCCCGGTGGTCAGCCTTCCGGCGGCGTCAGACGCTCGTAATGCCAGAGCGGGCTGAGGCCCTCGCGCTGCTCAGAGGCGCCCATGCCGGTGCCGGTCTGACGAAAGCCCGCCTTTTCCAGCACCCGCGCCGAGCCGGGATTGTCGGTGAACACCTCGGCGGTCAGTCGCGGCAGCCCGAAATAGCGGGTCACCTGACGGGAAAAGTCCGCGACCACCTCCGAGGCGAAACCCTGCCCCGCCTGTTCGGGCGCAAGGAAATAGAAAATCTCCGGGCTGTCCAGCGCGGCAAGTCCAATGGTGCCGATGAGCGCGCCCACCGCATCGCCCTTCAGCCGGATCCCCAGCCGGAAGGGCGGCGTACCGGTCCAGGCGCAGCCCGCCACGAATTCCTGCGCCGCCGTCAGGCTCCAGTCGGCGGGAAAGCGAAAGAGCATCCGCCCCACCTCGGGCCGGGTCACCAGCGCGTGGAACGGGGCGGCATCGGCGGCGGTCAGCGGATCGAGGCGCAGCCGGGCGGTCTCGATCACCAAAGGCTGCGCGGCGGCAAAGGCCATCCGCGACAGCGCCATCCGCTGCACCGGCACCTCCGCCCCCCGCGCCTCGGCAAAGACGGTATCTTTGCGGGTCGGCACAAAGCCCAAGCCGGTCAGCACCTCGGCAGAGGCAGCATTGCCGAGCATGTAATAACTCTCCACCGTTTCCGCCCCGGGGTCGGCGAAATGCGCGGCGAGCACCGCGCGGGCGGCCTCGGCGCTGTAGCCCTGCCCGCGCGCGGCGGGAGCCAGCCAATAGCCCAGAGCGGGTTCAAGGCTGATCAGGCCCAGACAGACGCCAGCGCGGGTGATCATCCAGTGATTCCCCGGGCGGCAAAGCTGCAAAAGCGCCGCGAAATCAGCTTGGGTATAGGGATGCGGAATCGGGCGCAGCCATTGCGCGGTGTCATAATCGCCAAGCGCGGCGATCACCGCCCCGGCATCCCCGGCCTCGATCGGGCGCAGGGTCAGCCGCGCCGTGGTCAAAACGGCGCGGCGCATCGCTCAGGCCATCTTCTTGAGATAGGTCCAGGTCGGCACCCGCGCGCCACGCGCGACAGACCAGCTCTCGGCATCACCCAGATATTCAAAGCCGCTGTTGCTCAGCACCCGGGCCGAGCCCGGATTGTCCTGAAACACCTCGGCGAACAGCGTGCGCGCCTGATGCGGATTGGCCGCCACCAGCGCCGCCACGGCTTCCGAAGCGAAACCGGTGTTCCAGAACCCCGAGCCCACCCAATAGCCGACCTCGGACTGACCATCCTCCAAATGCGTCAGCGAGACCACGCCCAGCACTTCGGCCAGGCCATGCGCCGAGCCGTCCAGCGCCCAGACGTCTTCCTCATGTTTGGGCGACATCGCGCGCGCCACATAGGCCTCGGTCGCGCCGGGCGGCAAAGGATGCGGGATCGCCCGCGTCCCCTCGGCCAGACGGCGGTCGGCGGTGTACATGGCGATCAGACCGGCATCCGATTTGCGCAAGGGGCGCAGCACGAAACGCTCGGCCTCAATGGTCGGCAGCGTCGTGATCATATCCTGGATCATGCCTTTCCTCCTCTGAAACGCATGTGCAGCACTGGGCTGCATCTTTAACAGTCAAATGGGGCCACAGGGTGACAACACCAAGACAGCCCGGAAAAATTACACCTTTGTTTCCCGCCCCCTGCCCGGTCCCGGCAGGACCATGACGCAGAAATGAGAAAGGGGACCGGCCTTCCGGCCGATCCCCCTATAGTCGATTTGGGTTACGGTCGGCTTACTCAGCCGCTTCCGCGACCGGAAGGACCGAAATGAAGGTGCGCCCCTTGAGGCCCTTCTTGAAGGTCACGCGGCCTTCGGTGACGGCGAAGATCGTGTGGTCACGACCCATGCCGACGCCGGTGCCCGGGTACCAGGTGGTGCCGCGCTGACGCACGATGATACCACCCGGAACCACAGCCTGACCGCCGTAGAGTTTCACGCCCAGACGACGGCCCGCGGAGTCGCGGCCGTTGCGCGAAGAGCCGCCTGCTTTTTTGTGTGCCATGAGGGATTACTCCTGAGCTTCGGCTGCGACTTTTTTCGCAGCGCGCTTCGGTTTTGCCGGGGCTTCAACCGGAGCCGGAGCTTCGGCAGCGCCATGGGCAACGCGACGGGCCACGGCGGTGCCGATGGCTTCTTTCACGCCGGTGGCGTCAGCGCCCGAAGCCAGAACTTCGGTGATGCGCAGCAGCGTCAGTTTCTGACGGTGACCACGGGTCCGCTGCGAGGAGTGCTTCCGGCGGCGTTTGTGGAAGGTGATGACCTTGTCGGCCTTGATCGTGTCGATGACGTCGGCTTGCACCGCAGCACCGGCCACGAGGGGCGCGCCAACGGTCAGCGTTTCACCGCCCACCATCAGGATGTCGTTGAACTGGACTTTGTCGCCAGCAGCAGCATTCAGCAATTCCACGCGCAGCACGTCACCCGCCTGCACTTTGTATTGCTTGCCGCCCGTTTTGAGGACCGCGAACATGGGTCTATCCTTCATATTACCCGCGTCCTGCGGTCCCTGTTGCCAGGTGTTCCGGGGTTGCCCCCACCTTCGGACTGCGCGCCCGGTCAAGGGCGATATTGAAAACAAAAACCCGGCGGAAAGCGGACTTTCCCCCGGATGCGCGGCTTATCGGGGAAAGACCGCCGCCTGTCAAGGCAAAAGCTCCCGGCGCGCAGGCCCGATGAGATCATGTGCCGTGCCGCAGCGGTTGCACGTCGCCTCCGGCATCCTTCAGCGCAAAACCAGCGGCCCGCCACCGCGCAGAACACCATTTCCTGCCAGCAGTATCTGCTCCCAGCCCACTCCCGTGCTCCGGGGTCAGTTCCAGGGTCAGTTCCGGGCGGTCAGGCCCTTCAGGGTTGTGCGGGGGCCTTGGCGACGGGTGCGGCCCCGGCCGCCGCCGGACCGGAAGCCTCTGGCACCGCGCCGGGCACCCCATCCGGCACCGCGCCCGGCAGATAATCGGATTTGGCAATGCTCACCACCACCGACATCCCCGGCGTCAGCCATTCCGCCATCTCCTGTTCCGGATCCACCGAGATCCGCACCGGCAGCCGCTGCGCGATCTTGGTGAAGTTGCCGCTGGCGCTGGCGGAACCGAGCAGGCTGAACTCCGACCCCATCGCGGGCGAGAACCGCGCCAGATGCCCGTTGAAACGCTGACCTTTCAGCGCGTCCACGGTAAAGCTGACCGCCTGCCCCGGCTGCATGCCGTAAAGCTGGGTCTCCTTGAAATTCGCGATCACCCAGACATCCTGCGGCACCAGCGACACGAGGGCCGACCCCGCGTTGACATATTGGCCGACCCGCGCGCCCACCTCGCCCAGCCGGCCTGCGGTTGGCGCGCTGACCAGCGTGTTGTCCAGATCGATCTGCGCCAGTTGCAGCGCCGCCTCGGCCGCGCCCACCGCCGCCTCAAGCGAGTGGCGCGAGACCTCCACCGATTTCACATCCTCGCGCGCCACATCAAGCTGGCTGTTCGCCTGCGACACCGCCGCCCGCGCCTGATCGAGGCTGAGCTGCGCCTGCTCGCTTGATGAGGTCGAAACCACCCCCTGATCCGCCAGCGCGGCATTGCGGTCAAAAGCGGATTGCGCGGTGGTCAGCGCCGCCTCGGCCGCCTGCAGCGCCGAAGACCGCAGCCGCACCGTCGCCTCGGCCACATTCTTCGACTGATCGGCATTGGCCAGCGCCGCCTTCGCCCCCTCCAGCTGGCTGCCCGCCTGCGCCACCTTCTGACGGTAGCTGCGGTCATCGAGGCGGAACAGCGGCTGCCCCTCGGTCACGCTGTCGTAATCCTGCACCAGAACCTCGGCCACATGCCCCGACAGAACCGGCGAGATGCTGGTCACCTTGCCGCGCACATAGGCGTTTTCGGTGATGGCGACGCCGCTGGCAAAGGGCGGCAGCTGCCATGTGTAGAGCAAGACCCCGACCCCGGTCAGGGCAACGAGGATGGCGATGAGAGTGGGGAGCAGTTTTTTCATATCATTCACGCAGCTTGGAGGGAGGAGGTCGTGCGGCGGGACCAGGCCCAGCGCAGGAAGAGATGCAGCAGAAGAACGCCCAGCGCCGCCAGCGCCAGCCCGGAAATCAGCCGGAAGGCATCGTTATAGGCCATCACATAGGCCTGACTTGCGGTGTCGCTGGCGAGGGAACTGACCGCCTGCGCCTTGCGGAGCGCGGCATCGGGGATCTGGCCGGCCAATTGCCCGCTGAGTGCTGTGATCCGCGCCACCAGCAGCGGGTCGGTCGGCTGCAGCCCATCGGTCAACAACCCCAGATGCAGCCTTTCGCGGATCTGGATGAAGCTCGAGAAAGCCGCCGAGCCCAGCGCGCCGCCGATGTTCTGGGTGGTCAGAAAGACGATGATGAAACTCAGGATATAATTCGGCCCCTTGGCCAGCGCGCTCATCAGCCCGGTCATCATGGCGGGCGGCAGAAAGAGGGCGGCGGCGAAGGCAATCACCCCCTGCGTCAGATACATCTGTTCGGGCCGCGTCAGCACGGTGGCATGGCTGTCGGCATAGGCACCGCCCGCGATCAGCACCAGGGCCAGGATGTGCAGCGCCCCTTCGCGCCCCGGCTTCATCACCAGCGCGCAGAACAGGCCCCCTGCCAGCGTCGCGGCAATGATCACCCCGAAGAGCGGCTGCATTTCCTGCGGCGAGAGGCCCAGCTGACGAAACAGCCCCGGCGCGCCCGAGGTCTGCTCGGACAGAATGAGGCGGAACACCAGCAGCGCCCCGGTGAAATGCACGATGGCGGGCGAGGCGATCCAGCGCACATCAATCAGCGGTTCGGCCCGGTGCCATTCGATCGTCGCCGCCGCGACCAGTGCCGCAAAGGACACCGCCAGCAGCACCCCGATCCACGAAGCCTCCAGCCACCAGTAGCTGGCCCCTTCCAGAAAGGCGACGGTCAGCCCGCCCATGCCGATGGCGATCAACCCATAGCTGACCAGATCCAGCAGGCTGATCACCTTGGCGCGCGGCGGCGAGGTCAGCGGCAGCCGCATCACCATCGCCATGCCCGGCAAGGCAAGGCCAAGACTGAGATAGGTCAGCACATGCGGCAGGCCGCTGTCGATCAGCCCCGGCGAGATGAACCGCGCCAGCGGCGATCCCAGCGTGATCAGCGTCAGCGAAATCACCAGCCCAAAGGTCAGTTTGCGCTGCGGCGGGAAGGCCTCAAGGCAATAGAGGAACGCCAGCGACGACATCGGCGCGGCGGCAATCCCCGAGATGAACTCCACGGTGATCGCCGAGGGCAGATCGTGCACCATCAGACTGAGCAGCAGCGCCAGCACATAGGCGACCACGCTGACCTCGGCAAAATTGCGCAGGCCATACTGCGTGCGAATCTTGATCAGCAAGAGCGACAGCGAGGCGCGCGGCGCCATATAGGCCGCCACCAGCCATGAGGCCTCGATCTGCGTGCCGCCGATCTGGCCACTGACATAGGGGATGTTGGCCGCGATCAGGCTGGAGCCCAGCGCCTGCGTCACCGCGATCAGCATTCCCGCCAGCAGATAGGCCGCCGCCCGCGCGGGGGGATGCGGCACGGGCGCGGCAGGGGCCTGAGGCGCTTGTGGCTGTTCTGTCGCGCCGTCGGTCTCGCCACCTGCCTCCGGCGCGGGTGCCGGAAGGCTCTGCCGCGCATCGGCTTGCGCCCGCGGGTGCGGATCTGCGGCTTTCGGCTCCGGCCTCCGGTCCCTCGGCACGGTGGCCTCGCGCACCGGCACTGGCGCGCGGTCGGGATCAGAGGCCGGAGCCGCATCCGTCAGCGGCGCCCCTTGCCCGGTCAGGCCCTGCCCTGCAGAGCTGTCGGCAGACTGCAACGCAACGTGGCCCTCCGACCCCGCGTCGGCCGCGACGGCAGCCGCGGGTGCCGCCTCTGCCTGCGTGGTCCGGATGTCTTGATCCGCCCGCATGGCTCAGTCCCCCAGCTTGCTCAGGATACGGTCGAGAAGCCGCGTCCCGGCCTGAACATCAGCCGGATCGACATCGGCAAAGATCTCTGCCGCCAGTTTTTCCAGAAAGCCGACGATATCGCCTGCTTCGGCCTGCGCGCGCGCGGTCAGGAAGATCCCATTGGCGCGCCGATCCCCTTCCACCGCACAGCGCTGCACAAAGCCGCCCGCCTCCAGACCGTCCAGAAGGCGCTTCACCGAGGGGGTCTCAATCTCCAGATGCCGGGCAAGCTCGGTCTGTGTCACCCCCGGCGTCCGCGCCACCTGCGAGATCACCCGCGCACGGCTCATCGTCAGGCCCAGCGCCTGCGCCTTGTCGTCATAATGACGGCGCAACAGCTGGTTCACCCGGATCAGCGTCCGCAGGAAATGTTGCTCTGTCGTTTCCATCATCCAAACCATTAGCGTGCTAACTATTAGGATGCTAATATATGCCGAACGCACAACACGTCCAGATCCGATGCAGGCTTTTCCTGCACAGAGCGCCCTGCCGAAATGCGAAAAGGCCCCGCATCAATGCAGGGCCTTTCAGATCTTTCAGATCGGGTGGGGTCAGACGATGCCGCCGCCCAGACCGCTGACCGCCGGGCGCACCGCGCCCACCGCCGCGCGGTAGCCCGCCGCCCGGTAGGTGGCGACCGGATCAATCGCCCCGCCCGCCTCATAACGCGCCATCGCCAGCACCGGCTCGACATCCGTGCGGAAACCGGCCTTCAGCGCCGCCGTCGCCATCAGCGCATCATTGCCCTCCTGCGCCGCCATCAGCGCCGGACGGTCCACCAGCGAGGCCTGCGCATAGGCGCGGCAGACCTCAGTGGCCGAGACCATCAGGCTTTCAATCGGGTCGGTGACATTGTGGCTTTGATCCAACATGTGCATCGGGCTGAAACCCGGCTTGTCCTCGGCATCCACCAATTCGTTGAAGACCAAGAACAGCCGGTAGGGATCAACCGAGCCGGTATCGAGATCGTCATCGCCGTATTTGCTGTCGTTGAAGTGGAAACCACCCAGCTTGCCGAACTGGATCAGCCGCGCGACGATCATCTCGATATTGGTGTTCGGCGCGTGATGGCCCAGGTCCACGAGGCATTGCGCCTTATCGCCCAACTCCTTGGCGATCAGATAGTTGGTGCCCCAGTCCTGCACGACGGTCGAGTAGAACGCCGGCTCGAACATCTTGTGTTCGGTGAACAGCCGCCAATCCTCCGGCAGCCCGGCATAGACCTGCTTCACCGCTTCAAGGTAGCGCTCAAACTGCCGGGTGAAGTTGGTCTGGCCGGGGAAGTTCGACCCATCCCCCACCCAGATCGTCAGTGCCTTTGACCCCAAAGCCGCGCCAATCTCGATACATTCGAGATTATGTTCCACCGCCTGCGCCCGCGTCGCGGCATCGGCATGGGAGAGCGAGCCGTATTTATAGCTGTGCGCCTGCCCCGGCTGATCCTGAAAGGTGTTCGAGTTCATCGCGTCAAAGGTCAGACCAACTTCCGCCGCCTTGCCCAACAGATCCGCCGCCGGGGCCTTGTCCCAGGGGATGTGCAGCGAGACCGAGGGTGTGGCCTGTGTCAGCTGATGGATCACGCCGCAATCATCGAGCTTGTCGAAGATATGCCGCGGCTCGCCGATCCCCGGAAACCGCGCGAACCGCGTGCCGCCGGTGCCCACCCCCCAGCTCGGCACCGCCACGCCGTAGGCCGCCACCCGCGCCTTCAGCGCTTCAATGTCAAAACCCCGGCGGGAAAGCTGCGCCCCCAGCGCCTCATAATCTTCCTGCAGGGCCTTGATGCGTTTGGCGTTTTCCGCCTCGATCAGAGATTTGTCGATCATCATGCTCACCGGGTAAAGGCCTGGACATTGCCCGCATCGACATTGAGGATATTCCCCGTCGATTTGGCCGCAAGATCAGAGGCCAGGAAATAGCTGGCTTCCGCGATATCCTCGGGCAGGACCGAGCGTTTCAGCATCGAGCGCTGGCGGTACATCTCTTCCAGCCCGTCCTTGTCGGTCTTGTAGGTGGAGGCGCGCTGATCCAGCCAATCGCCCGACCAGATCTTTGAGCCGCGCAGCACCGCATCCGGGTTCACCACATTGACGCGGATCCCCGCCTCGGCCCCCTCCAGCGCCAGACAGCGCGCCAGATGGATTTCCGCCGCTTTGGCCGTGCAATAGGCGCTGGCATTCGGGCTGGCCGCGAGGCCGTTTTTCGAGGCGATGAACACCACCGAGCCGCCGATCCCCTGCACCCGCATCATCTTGAACGCCTCGCGGCTGACGAGGAAATAGCCGGTCGAGAGGATATCCATGTTCTTGTTCCACAGCGCCAGCGTCGTCTCTTCCACCGGGGCCGAAGAGGCAATGCCCGCATTGGACACGAGGATATCGAGGCCGCCAAAGCGCAGCGCGGTCTCGGCATAGGCCGCCTCTACCGCCGCCTCGCTGGTCACATCCATCTTCACCGTCGCCACCACATCGGCGCTGTAGCGCCCGGCGAGGTTTTGCAGCGTGGCCGCCAGCGCCGTCTCGTCAATATCGGCCAGCATGACGCAGGCCCCTTCGCGCAGGAACCGCTCTGCCGTGGCCGAACCGATCCCCCCCGCGCCGCCGGTGACAAAGGCCACCCGCCCCGCCAGCGATTTCGGCTTCGGCATCCGTTGCAGTTTCGCCTCTTCCAACAGCCAGTATTCGATATCAAAGGCTTCCTGCTCCGGCAGACCGGCATAGGTGGAAACGGTCGAGGCCCCCCGCATCACATTGATCGCATTGGTGTAGAACTCACCCGAGATCCGGGCGGTGGCCCGGTCCTTGGCAAAGGACAGCATCCCCACCCCCGGCACGAGATAGATCACCGCATTCGGATCGCGGAGCGCCGGGCTGTCGGCATGTTTGCAGCGCTCATAATAGGCGGCATAGTCGGCGCGGTAATCGGCCACCTGCCCCGCGAGTGCGGCCAGCGTGCCCTCAATATCCGGATTGGCCGGGGTGAAGCCTACCACGAGGGGGCGGATCTTCGTGCGCAGGAAATGGTCGGGACAGGAGGTGCCCTGCGCCGCGAGTGCGGGCATGTCGCGCGCATTGACGAATTCCAGCACGGCGGGGCTGTCGTCGAAATGCCCCACCATATGCTGCGCGCCCGAGATCATGCCGCGAATCGCGGGCATCAGCCGCGCGGCCACCGCGCGACGCTCGGCCTCCGGCAGGCTTTGATGCGCAGCACCGCCAAAGATCACCTTGCCCGTGGTCTCGCCCTCAAACCACTCAATCGCGCGGTTGATGATGCGCAGGGTGGTTTCATAGCAAAGCTTCGCGTCGTCATCCCAGGTGAAGAGCCCGTGGCTTTCCAGCACAACGCCCTTGGCCTCGGGGTTTTCAAGACAGAAGCTCTCCAGCCAGAGGCCCAGCTCATAGCCCGGCTTTTTCCACGGCAACCAGCCGATTTCGCTGCCGAAAATCTGCTGCGTCAGCTCGCGGGAATTCACCGAAGCCGCGATGGCGATGATCGCATCGGGGTGCATGTGATCCACATGCTTTTTCGGCACATAGGCATGCAGCGGCGTGTCGATGCTGGCCGCGCGCGGATTGAGGTTGAAGGTGCAATGCGGCAGATAGCCGACCATTTCATCCTCAAACTCAACCCCCCGGTAAAGCCCCTTCAGCGCCCGCAGCTTGTCCATATAAAGCGTTGAAAACCCGTCCATCTTGATCGAGCCGACATCCCCGCCCGAGCCTTTGACCCACATCACCTCAACCATCTCACCGGTCAGGGGATCGGCCACCATCACCTTGGCCGAGGTATTGCCGCCGCCGTAATTGGTGATCCGTTTGTCCGAGCCCAGCAGATTCGAGCGATAGAGCAGTTTCTCCGGCTCGCTCATCGTGGCGGCGCGGCCTGCATCCCACAGGCTTTCAAGCCGGGTTCCGGCAGTGGTCTTTGACATGATGTCCTCCCTCAGGCGGCCCAGCGGCACGCATCTTCGGGTGCAATCTGGCGTGGACTGCGGCAGAATGTCAATCATAAACGATCATAAACAATCATGCTGCAACTGCAAACTAGCGAAACTGATTGATTGTGATTGACAGTGATTGGAATCGGTGGAAATCTCACCGGCAAGGAGGACCAGATGCACGAAAGCGAACGCCACAGGATCATTCTCTCGGCCATTCAGGAACGCCCGGTTGCGACCGTGGTGGATCTGTGCAGCCTGACGGGGGCTTCGGAGGCCACGATCCGCCGTGACATCGCCACTTTGCACGTCCAGAAAAAGCTGCGCCGGGTGCGCGGCGGGGCGGAAAGCATCGCGCCGCCGCAATTCGTGGGCCTCGCCGGGCGGCCGTTTTCGGTCAATGAAACGATCAACATCGCGCAGAAACGCGCAATTGCCCGCGCGGCGGTGGAGCTTTGTGAAGATGGCGATCCGATCATCATCAACGGCGGCACCACCACCTTTCAGATGGTGCATCCCCTGTCGGCGCGGCGCTGTCAGGTCTTCACCAACTCCTTTCCGATTGCCGAGCATCTGCTGAAGCATTCGAAAAACACCATCCTGCTCTCGGGTGGCACGATCTACCGCGAGCAGAACATCATCCTCTCCCCTTTCGACAATGACGTGACGCGCAATTTCTATGCGCGCCGCATGTTCATGGGGGCGCAGGGTCTGGGCGCATTGGGTCTGATGGAGGCCGACCCGCTGCTGATCCAGGCCGAGCAGAAACTGATCGGGCAGGCCGACGAATTGATCGTGCTGGCCGATGCTTCGAAATTTCAACGCCGCTCCAGCCTTATTCTCTGCCCGCTGAACCGCATCCACACCGTCATCACCGATGACCGGCTGGAGGATCGCGCGGCGCAGATGCTGGAGGCGGCGGACGTACGGCTGATCGTGGTGCCCGTGGGCGCCGCCGACAGAAAAGGCGCCGCGCAGGAGGCTTAGGCGCGCGGCGGAAACGCTCAGGGAGGGAAAAATGAGCATTCTGAAAAAGGCACTGACGACGGCGGCACTCGCCACCGCATTGATCGCCACCGGCGCCCATGCCGAACCCAAGCGCATCGCGCTGGTGGTCAAGGCTTTGGGCATCGGCTTCTTTGAGGCCGCCAATAAAGGCGCCGAAGAAGCCGCGAAAGAACTGGGCGATGTCGAGGTGATCTACACCGGCCCGACCGACACCACCGCCGAAGGCCAGATTGAGGTGATCAATGCGCTGATCGCGCAAAAGGTGGATGCGATTGCGATTTCCGCCAATGACACCGATGCGCTGGTGCCGACGCTGAAAAAGGCGATGGACCGCGGCATCACCGTCATCTCCTGGGATTCCGGCGTGGCGAAAGACGGCCGTCAGATGCACCTGAACCCCTCGTCCAGCCCGCTGATCGGCAATATGATCATCAAACTGGCGGCGGATAACCTGCCGGACGGCGGCGATGTTGCCGTGCTCTCGGCCACCTCCACCTCGACCAACCAGAACACCTGGATCGCCGAGATGAACAAGGTGATGGGCAATTATCCGGGCATCAATGTGGTCGCCACCGTCTATGGCGACGATCTGGCCGATAAATCCTATCGTGAGGCCACCGGATTGATGCAGACCTATCCGAACCTGAAAGCGATCATCGCGCCAACGAGCGTGGGCATCGTTGCCGCCGCGCAAGCGGTGGAAGATGCGGGCAAGGTCGGTCAGGTGAATGTCACCGGTCTGGGGCTGCCCTCGGAAATGGCCGGGCATGTGCATGCGGGCTCGTCGAAATCCTTCGCGATCTGGAACCCGATTGATCTGGGCTATGCGGCCACGATGATCGCCTACAACCTCGCCTCGGGCAAAGCCACGGCAGAGGCCGGCGGCACGATCCCGATGGGCCGGATGGGCGACGTGACGCTCGACGACAATCTCGAAGGAGCGATGGCCGATCCGTTCGTCTATGACGCGACCAACGTCGACGAATTCTCCTCGATCTTCTGATCCTCTCCCGGGGCGCGGGGAAACCTGCGCCCCTTCTCTGCCGCGCTGATGGCGGACCGTTCGCAGGCCCACAGCGCCCCCCTTCGCTTCAACGTCCGGATATATCATGCAACCGCAACCTGCGGCCCCGCAGCCCAGTGCCGAGCCGGTGCTGTCCCTGCGCGGCATCACCAAGACCTTCCCCGGCGTGCGGGCCCTCTCGGGGGTGCAGCTTGACCTCTATCCCGGACAAGTCACCGCGCTGATCGGTGAGAATGGCGCCGGAAAATCCACCATGGTCAAGATATTGACCGGGATCTATCAGCCCGATGAGGGCAGCATTGCGGTGAATGGAACCCCTGTGCATTTCGCCAATGCCGATGCCGCCGCCCGCGCGGGCGTGACCGCGATCCATCAGGAAACCGTGCTCTTTGATGAGCTGACGGTGGCGGAGAACATCTATCTCGGCCATGCGCCGCGCAGCCGTTTTGGTCTGATCGACTGGGCGGCGATGCAGGCGGGGGCCGCGGCACTTTTGAAACGCATTGACGCCGATCTGGATCCGAAGACCCTGCTGCGCGATCTCGGCATTGCCTCAAAACATCTGGTGGCCATCGCCCGCGCCCTCTCCATCGACGCCCGCGTGGTGATCATGGATGAGCCGACGGCGGCGCTGAGCCACAAGGAAATCCACGAGCTTTACGACCTCGTTGACCGGCTGAAGGCCGAGGGGAAGGCGATCCTCTTCATCAGCCATAAATTCGATGAGATCTTCCGCATCGCCGACCGCTGGACGGTGTTCCGCGATGGCGAATTTGTCGCCGAAGGCGCGATGGCGGAGGCGACCGAGGATGGCCTCGTGCGGCTGATGGTCGGCCGGGCGGTGGACCACATCTTCCCCAAACGCATCCCGCGGCTGGGCAAACGCGTGCTGACGGTTGCCGGTTATTGTCACCCGACCGAATTTGAGGACATCAACTTCACCCTGCATGAAGGCGAAATCCTTGGCTTTTACGGCCTTGTCGGCGCGGGGCGCTCCGAGGTGATGCAGGCGCTTTTCGGCATCACCAAGCCCTCGCGCGGGGCCTGCCGGGTTGGCGAGGAGGTGACGGTGATCCGCACCACTGCCGAAGCCATCGCCGCAGGCATCGTCTATGTGCCCGAAGATCGCGGAAAACAGGGTGCGGTCAAAGGCCTGCCGATCTTTCAAAACGTCACCCTTCCCTCGCTGAACCGCACCTCGCGCCACGGCTTCCTGCGGCTGACCGAGGAGTTCAGCCTGACCCGGCAGTATACCGAGCGGCTGGATCTGCGGGCGGCGTCGCTCGATCAGGACGTGGGGCTGCTGTCGGGCGGCAACCAGCAAAAGGTGGTCATCGCCAAATGGCTGGCCACCAAACCCCGGGTGATCATTCTGGATGAGCCGACCAAGGGCATCGATGTCGGCTCAAAGGCCGCGGTGCATGAATTCATGGCCGAACTCGCCGCCGAGGGGCTGGCGGTGATCATGGTCTCCTCTGAAATCCCCGAGGTTCTGGGCATGTCCGACCGGGTGATCGTGATGCGCGAAGGCCGCATGGTCGCCGAATTCCCGCGCGAGACGATGAACCCCGAGGCGCTGGTGCGCGCCGCCGCCGGGATCAATGCCGCGGAGCCCAAAGCCGAAACCGGCTCTGCCCATCAGGAGGCACGCGCATGACATCGCTGTTGAAATCCCGCGAAGCGCTCCTGGGCGCGGGCATCCTCGCGCTGATCGCGGTCATCGCGCTGCGGTTCCCCGGCTTTGTGGCGCCCGCCAATCTCAAGAACGTGTTCAACGACACCTCGCCGCTGATCATTCTGGCGCTGGGGCAGATGGTGGTCATTCTGACCCGCTGCATCGACCTCTCGGTCGCGGCCAATCTGGCGCTCTGCGGCATGGTCGCGGCGATGGCCGATGGCGCGGGCGTGCCGATGCCGCTGATCTTGGCGCTGGTGGTGGTGCTTGGGGCGCTGCTGGGCGCGGTGAACGGCATTCTGGTCTGGAAGATGGAGATCCCGCCGATTGTGGTGACGCTGGGCACGATGACCATTTTCCGCGGCATCATCTTTCTGATTTCCGACGGCAAATGGATCAATGCGCATCAGATGAGCCCGGCGTTCAAAGCCTTTCCGCGCGCTGAAATCCTCGGCCTGCCGGTGCTGAGCTGGATCGCGCTTCTGATCATCGCGCTCTTTGCCCTGCTGATCCGGCGCACGCCGCTGGGCCGCAGCTTTTTCGCCGTGGGCGGCAATCCGCATGCGGCGGTCTATACCGGCATCAGCACGGGGCGCACGCAGTTCATGGCCTTTGTGCTCTCGGGCACATTGGCCGGGCTGACCGGCTATCTCTGGGTCGCCCGTTACGCCGTGGCCTATGTCGATATCGCGGGCGGGTTTGAACTGGATGTGGTCGCCGCCTGTGTGATCGGCGGCATCTCCATCGGCGGCGGGCTCGGCTCGGTCGGCGGGGCGGTGCTGGGGGCGATCTTCCTCGGCGTTATCAAGAACGCCCTGCCCGTCGTCGGCATCTCGCCCTTCTGGCAGCTGGCGATCTCCGGCTCGGCCATCCTGCTCGCGGTGGCGCTGAATGCCCGCCAGGGCCGCGCCAAGGGCCGCCTGATCCTGAAACACGCCTATGCTCCGGAGACCGCGCAATGAGCAATATTTCCCCCGAGGCCCCGCGCGGCGCGGCATCCACCGGAGGCCAGATCACCGGCCGCCAGATCCCCGACCGGCTGCGCAGCCGCACCAGCCGCGCGCTGAAAAGCTGGGAAAGCCTGCTTATCGTGGTGGCACTGGCGATTTTTATCGCCAATTCAATGCTCTCTCCCTATTTCCTCGACCCGTGGAACCTCTCGGATGCCAGCTTCAACTTCACCGAAAAGGTGCTGATCGCCTTTGCGATGGCGCTTTTGATCATCGCGGGTGAGATTGACCTCTCCGTCGCCTCGATCATCGCCTTGTCCTCCACCGCGATGGGCGTGGCGATGTCGATGGGCGCGGGCACCCCCACCCTGGTGGCCGTGGGCCTTCTGGTGGGTCTGGGCTGCGGCGTGGTCAATGGCCTGTTGGTCACCCGCCTCGGCCTGCCCTCCATCGTCGTCACCATCGGCACCATGAGCCTCTACCGCGGGCTGAGCTATATCGTGCTCGGCGATCAGGCCTTCACCGGCTATCCGGCCAGCTTTGCCTGGTTCGGGCAGGGCTATGTCTGGTGGGTCTTCTCGTTTGAATTCGTGCTCTTCATCGGCTGCGCGGTGCTGTATGCGGTGCTGCTGCACGGCACGAACTTTGGCCGTCTGGTCTATGCCATCGGCAACAATGCCACCGCCGCTGCCTTTTCCGGCATCCGGGTGGACCGGGTGAAATTCCGGCTGTTCCTGCTGACCGGTCTCATGTCGGGCATTGCCGCCATCTGCCTGACCGCGCGCCTCGGCTCAACCCGCCCCTCCATCGCAATGGGCTATGAGCTGGAGGTGGTGACCATGGTCGTGCTCGGCGGCGTCAACATTCTGGGCGGTGCGGGCAGCATTCCCGGCGTTGTCCTCGCGGCTTTCATCATGGGGCTTGTCACCTTTGGCTTTGGCTTGCTGAATGTTCCGGGTATCCTGATGTCGATCTTCATCGGCCTCCTGCTGATCGGGGTGATCGCCCTGCCCAAGCTTTGGGCGCGGTTCAGATCGGCGCGCGCGTAAGAAAGGCCAGACCACGCATGGAACGTTACGCTTTCAAAATGCACCTCAATCCGGGGATGGAGGCCGAATATCGCGCCCGCCACGATGCGATCTGGCCGGAACTGGTCGATCTGCTGCACAGCGCCGGGGTGCGCGATTACACGATCCATCTGGACCCGGAGACGCATATCCTCTTCGGCATTCTGAGCCGCCCCGAAAACCACGGGATGCAGGCCCTGCCCGCGCATCCGGTGATGCAGCGCTGGTGGGCGCATATGGCCGATCTGATGCGCACCCATCCGGGCAACGAACCGGTGGCGGTGCCACTTGTCCCGCTTTTCGAGATGGCCTGACCCATGCCGCGCCGCGCCGTGCCCCCCCGCCAGATCGCCGTCATCGACATCGGCAAAACCAACATCAAGGTCGCGCTGGTCGATCTGCAAAACCGCGCCGAACTGGCGGTGAAGACCATGCCCAACGGCGTGCGCCCCGGCCCGCCCTATCCGCATTTCGACACCGAATCCCAGTGGGAGTTCATCCTGGCCGCTTTGGCCGATATCCACGAGCGGCACCGCGTCGATGCCATCTCGGTCACCACGCATGGCGCCTGTGCCGCCTTGCTGAACGCGCAGGGCACGCTGGCGACACCGGTCCTTGATTACGAACATGACGGCCCCGATGAAACCGCCGCCGCCTATGACACGCTGCGCCCGGATTTCGCCGAAACCGGCTCTCCGCGGCTGCCGCTGGGCCTCAACCTCGGGGCGCAGCTGCACTGGCTGTTCGCCCGCGACCCCGAGCTGCGCGACCGCGTGGCCACGGTGGTGACCTGGCCGCAATATTGGGTGCATCGCCTGACCGGCTCCGCGGCGACCGACGTGACCTCGCTCGGCTGCCACACCGATCTGTGGGACCCGCATGAGCGGAAATTCTCGCGGCTGGTCGCCCGGCTGGGGTTGTCACAAAAACTCGCGCCGGCGCTGCCTTCGTACGAGGTGGTCGGCGTCTTGCGCAAAGATGTGGCCGAGCGGACCAAAATGGCCCCCGGCACCCCGGTCTGCTGCGGCATCCATGACAGCAATGCCTCGCTTCTGCCCTATCTGCTGGGCCGCGAGGCCTCGTTCTCGGTGGTCTCGACCGGCACCTGGGTGGTGGTGATGACGGTGGGCGGCGATCCGGTGACGCTGGATCCGCGGCGCGACACGCTGATCAATGTGAATGCCTATGGCGAGCCGATCCCCTCGGCCCGTTTCATGGGCGGGCGCGAATATGCCCGCGTGCAACCGCCCATCGGCACGCAGGCGACCCATGCCGATGTCACCTCGGCGCTGGCACGCAAGTTGATGCTCTTCCCCGCGGTCGAACCCAAAAGCGGCCCCTATCAGGGCCGCCAGATGCGGTGGAGCGCGCCGGAAGACACGATCAGCGCGGGCGAGCGGCAGGTGGTGGTCAGCTGGTATCTGGCGCTGATGACCGCCGAATGTCTGCGGATAACCGGGGCCAGGGGCGCCGTGCGGGTCGAAGGGCCCTTTGCGCGCAACGCCTTCTATCTCTCCATGCTGGAGGCCGCCTGCGGTCAGGGCGTCACCGCCTCGGCGTCGCAAACGGGGACGGCGCAGGGGGCGGCGCTGCTCTGGGCCGAGACCGGCACCCCGACCGATCCGCTGCACAGCGATACCGGCGCACCACGTTTCGTCACCGCGACAGATCAGGACCCGGAGCTGGTGGCCTATGCCGCGATGTGGCAGGCACGGGTGGCGCGCCCTTAACGGGGGCGCCGCAGATATTCGTGCAGGATGCAGGCTGGGCCCTCGGCCCGGATCTGCAGGCGGTTGATCAGCTGCCAGTCGTCGGGATCAAAGGCCGGGAAGAACGCATCGGCCTCCGCGACCTCAAGATCCACCTCGGTGATCAGCAGCCGGTCTGCCTGCGGCAAGAGCGCCGCATAGATCTGCTGGCCGCCGATGCCGTAGACCCGCGCGTGGCCCGCGGCCTTGGCGGTGGGCAGCGCCGCGTCAAAGGGCACGAAGAGCGCCTCACTGTCCGCCGCAACCGGCTGCGACGTGACCACGATGTTCAGCCGCCGGGGCAGCGGCTTTTTCGGCAGGCTCTCCCAGGTGCGGCGGCCCATGATCACCGCGCCGCCCATGGTTTCACGTTGGAAAAACGCCAGATCCTCGGGCGCGAACCAGGGGATCGTGTTGCCCTTGCCAATCGCCCCGTTGCGCGCGCGCGCCACCACCAGACTGAGCATCAGACCGCCACCGGCGCCTTGATCGCCGGATGCGGGTCATAGCCTTCAATCTCGAAATCCTCGAACTTGAAGTCAAATATATCCGTCACTTGCCGCTTGATCTTCATCTTCGGCAAGGGGCGCGGATCGCGGCTCATCTGCAAGGCGACCTGATCCATGTGGTTGGAATAGATATGCGCATCGCCCAGAGTGTGCACGAAATCCCCCGCCTCATAGCCGGTGACATGCGCCAGCATCTGCAGCAAGAGCGCATAGGAGGCGACGTTGAAGGGCACGCCCAGAAACATATCGGCTGAGCGTTGATAGAGTTGCAGATGCAGCTTGCCGCCCAGCACCCGCACCTGCCACATCGTGTGGCAGGGCGGCAGCGCCATCCGCGGCAGATCGGCGGGGTTCCAGGCGGAAACGATCATCCGGCGGCTGTCGGGGCTGGTCTTGATCAGCTTGACCAGTTCACTGACCTGATCCCGCACGCCCGCGGTAAAGACCGGGCAGCCATCCGGCCCGGTTCCCGCCGGTTCCAGCACCGGAAACCTGCGCCACTGATGGCCGTAGACCGGCCCGAGATCGCCGTTGGCATCGGCCCATTCATCCCAGATGCTGACGCCGTTTTCCTGCAGGTAGCGAATGTTGGTATCGCCCGAGAGGAACCACAACAGCTCATGGATGATCGAGCGCAGATGCACCTTCTTGGTCGTGAGCAGGGGAAAGCCGTCCGACAAAGGGTAGCGCATCTGCATGCCAAACACCGCCAGCGTGCCGGTGCCGGTGCGGTCTTCGCACGGCACCCCTGTGTCCAGAATATGCTGCAAAGCGTCGAGATATTGTTTCATCGGCCCTGTCCTCTGACGGCATCTGGTGGCGCGGTGCTCCGGCGCCCCCAAGGGATATGGCATTGGCAGCCGGTGTTCGGCAACACCCCGCGCCGCCTATTCATGAAAAAGCGCCCGCCCTGCCCGCCGGTCTGTAGCCCCCCGCACCGGGCAATCCGCCGGGGCCATGTTTTGATGCAGATCGGCAAAGCGCGTCGCGTTGTTACGCGATTGCAGCATGATGGTTGCGCGAATCGGTCAGAGGCGTAGTCTCTGCTGAATTCAGAATGACACTTCATAGAGCCAATCCCCCGGGATCAGCCAAGCATGCCGCATTCCGGCACGCTTTGATCCCATTTGACGACAAGGAGTTATTTGTGGTTATCCGAACCAGCCCCCGTAAAGCGCGGCGCGTGTTTCATTGTGCCAGATGTGGGCATCACCTCCGGCTGGGCGCCGCGCGCTGCGGGGAATGCCACGGCCCGACACCGCTCGTGAATCAAGGGCGGATCTGGCTGCTCTTGGTGCTGCTGCTCGCCGGGGTTGGCGCGGTCCTCGTGCTGGGCTGAGCGCCGGCATCGGGCGGGCGCCCCCCGGCGCGGTCCCCTCTCGGCACCAATGGGCGCCGGATCTGCGCCACGCCCGCCGCGGCGACCGGGGGCCAGACGGCGCGGGCGGGCGGCCCTCCGGGCCTTCCCGCGCCCGGCCCGGTTGCCCGACCCGACCGCCGACACTGCGCATTTTCTGCCCGGCCGCTGCCTGTCGCGGCGCAAATCCGCGCTTGCCTGTCGCCCCCGCGACGCCAGGCTGCGGTTCCCGGTCTTTCACATTGCCAGTGCAGCGCGTTTGGTTAACGCTGCGGTCAGGAGACCGCATGAGACGCCGCATCACGATGCTGTTCTGGTGGCTGATTTTGATCGCATTGGCGGTCGGCCTTGCCTTGCCGCCACAACCGATCCGCATCCACGACCATCCGGGCGGTTCGGTCACCGGGGTCGCGGAAGCCGTCGCCTCGGCGGGGATCAGCGGCCGTCGGGTCGAGATCACCGGCGGCTGCTGGTCCTCCTGCACGATGTATCTGGGCCTGCAGGATGTATGCGTTGATCCCACAGCGAAATTCGGCTTTCACGGCCCCTCGTCCCCGCTCTACGGCATCGGCCTGCCCCCCCGGGAGTTTGAGGCCGCAAGCCAGTTCATGGCGACGCATTACCCCGGCCCCCTGCGCCGCTGGTTTCTGAGCGAAGGGCGCATGCTGACCGTGGGCTTTACCGTGAAAACCGGCGCAGACCTCATTGCGATGGGCAGCGCCCGGCAATGCCGCTGAGCGGCCCTGCGGGAGCCCGTCGCAAGACCCTCTCCCGTGCCGCCGCACGGCTTTTTGCCGCAGCGCCCCCTGTACAACCCCGCAGCCCGCGCTAGATCCCCGGCACAAGCGAAAGGGTCCACCGATGCGCCTCATTCTCGTGCTGGGGGACCAGCTTTCCGACGACCTTGCCGCGCTGCGGCAGGCGGACCCCGCGCGGGACCTGATCGTCATGGCCGAAGTGATGGAAGAGGGCAGCTATGTGCCGCATCACCCGCAAAAAATCGCCCTCGTGCTGACCGCGATGCGCAAATTTGCCGCCCGGTTGCGCGGGCAAGGCTTTCGCGTGGCCTATGCCGCGCTGGATGATCCGGAGACCGGACCAAGCCTGCCCGCCGAGGTGATCCGCCGGATGGCCGAAACCGGGGCGGAGGAGGTCCTTGTCACCACGCCCGGCGACTGGCGTCTGCTGGCGTCACTCCGCGACCTGCCACTGCCGCTGCGCTTTCTGCCCGATGATCGCTTTCTCTGCCCGCCCGAGGTTTTCACCGCCTGGGCGTCGGAACGCAAATCCCTGCGGATGGAATGGTTTTACCGCGACATGCGCCGCCGCACCGGGCTGCTGATGGCAGGGTCAGAGCCGGTGGGCGGCCAGTGGAATTTTGACCATGACAACCGCAAGCCCGCCGCGCCTGACCTCTTGCGCCCGGCCCCATTGCGCTTTGCCCCGGATGCGGCGACCGAGGCCGTGCTTGATCTGGTCGCGGCGCGCTTTCCCGGGCATTTTGGCCGCCTGCGCCCGTTCCACTGGCCCACCGACCGCGCCGAGGCGCTGCATGCGCTGGACCATTTCATCACCCAAAGCCTGCCGCGTTTTGGCGATGAGCAGGATGCAATGCTGGAGAGTGATCCGTTCCTCAGCCATTCCCTGCTCTCCTCCAGCCTGAACATCGGCCTGCTCTCCCCCTTTGAGGTGTGTCAGCGCGCCGAAGCGGCTTATCACGCGGGCACCGCCCCCTTGGCGGCGGTGGAGGGGTTCATCCGGCAGATCATCGGCTGGCGCGAATATGTGCGCGGCATCTGGGCGCTGAAAGGTCCGGATTATCTGACACAAAACGCCCTGAACCACAGCGCGCCGCTGCCCGCCGCCTATTGGGGGGCACCGACCCGGATGAACTGCCTGTCGACCGCGGTGGCCCAGACCCGCGATCACGCCTATGCCCATCACATCCACCGGCTGATGATCACCGGCAATTTCGCGCTGCTGGCCGGGGTGGACCCGGCCGAGGTGCATGCATGGTACCTTGCCGTCTATATCGATGCCATCGAATGGGTCGAGGCACCCAACACTTTGGGGATGAGCCAGTTTGCCGATGGTGGGCTTTTGGCCTCCAAACCCTATGTGTCCTCGGGGGCCTATATCAACCGGATGTCGGATTATTGCGGCACCTGCCACTACCGGGTGAAAGAGCGCACCGGTCCCCGGGCCTGCCCGTTCAACCCGCTGTATTGGCATTTCCTCATGCGGCACCGCGACCGCTTTGCCCGGAACCCGCGCATGGCGCAGATGTACCGCAGCTTTGACCGGATGGAGGCCCCGCTGCAAAGCGCCCTTCTGGCGGAGGCAGAGGGCATTCTGGCGCGCCTCGCCGCGGGGACCGAGGTTTAGCGGCGCGGCGACCGGCCTCCCGACGGTTACGGTCCCGCAACAGGCCCATTCTGATCTGTGGCACAGGCGGGCAGCCCGGCGCATCACGGCAAAACCTGCCGCAATCCGCGCAGATGCGGAGGGTCTGGGCAACGCCCGCTTCCCAAAAGATCCCGCCCGGCGCCCGGCAAATCGGCCCAAATGCCGCTTCCCCCGATAAATCCCCCGCCCCGGGCCTGCGGATGCCAGCGCATCGGCCGGCAACCCGCGCGCGCCGCGGGGGTGCCGGGCCGCCGCAATGGACGCGGCTCCCGGCGGCGGGGCGGTGATCCGCTCGGTTTCGCCATTGCCGCGACCGCGCCGGTTGCCTAGCGTGGCGCGGCGCAAGGAGGAGCACTCACATGACAGACACTACCCTCGGTTTCGACACGCTGGCCGTGCATGCGGGCACCGCGCCCGATCCCGCCACCGGCGCCCGGCAGGTGCCGATTTATCAGACCACATCCTATGTCTTCCGCGATGCGGATCACGCGGCGCGTCTCTTCAACCTCGAAGAGGTCGGCTATATCTATTCGCGCCTGACCAACCCGACGGTTTCCGCGCTGGCCAACCGGGTCACGGCGCTGGAGGGCGGTGCGGGCGGCATTGGCTGCTCCTCGGGGCATGCGGCGCAGATCATGGCGCTTTTCCCCCTCATGGCGCCGGGCTGCAACATCGTCGCATCCTCGCGCCTCTATGGCGGCACGATCACCCAGTTCAGCCAGACGATCCGCCGCTTTGGCTGGTCGGCGACCTTCGTCGACACCGATGATCTGGACGCGGTGAAAGCGGCGATTGACGCGAACACCCGCGCGCTCTTTTGCGAGACGATCGCCAATCCGGGCGGCTATGTCAGCGACCTCGACGCGCTGGCGCGGATTGCGGATGAGGCGGGGATTCCGCTGATCGTCGACAACACCACCGCCACGCCCTGGCTCTGCCGCCCCATCGATCATGGCGCGACGCTCGTCGTGCATTCGGCCACGAAATACATGACCGGCAACGGCACCGTCACCGGCGGCATCGTGGTGGATTCGGGCAAGTTCGACTGGTCCGCCTCGGATAAATTCCCCTCGCTCTCGCAGCCGGAACCGGCCTATCACGGGCTGACCTTCCACAAGGCGCTGGGGCCGATGGCCTTCACCTTCCACTCCATCGCGGTGGGTCTGCGCGATCTGGGGATGACGATGAACCCGCAGGGCGCGCATTACACGCTGATGGGCATCGAGACCTTGGGCCTGCGGATGGAGCGGCATGTGGCGAACGCCAAAGCCGTGGCCGAATGGCTGGAGAAAGACCCGCGGATCGAGGCGGTGACCTATGCCGGTCTGCCCTCCTCGCCCTGGTATGACCGGGCGCAACGGATCGTGCCGAAAGGCGCGGGCGCGCTGTTCACCGTGGCGGTCAAAGGCGGCTATGACGCCTGCGTCAAGCTGGTGGACAGCCTGAAACTCCTCAGCCATGTGGCGAACCTTGGTGACACCCGCAGCCTGATCATCCACCCCGCCTCGACCACCCACCGCCAGCTGGAGGAAGCGCAGCAGATCAAGGCGGGCGCGGCACCGAACGTCGTGCGCATCTCGATCGGGATCGAGGATGTGGCCGACATCATCGCCGATCTCGATCAGGGCCTCGCGGCGGCAACCGCCTGAGACTGCCCACCAGAAACGGAGCCTGAGGGGCTGGCCGGAGCGGTCGGCCCCTCACACGGCCCCACACTGTGCTGCCCACATTATCCCGCGCCCCTCATAGGGGCCCGCGCAGGGCCACCTGATCCGGCGCATCAGCCACAGCCGCATCCGCGGCCCGCATCTGCCGCGGATGGATCCGCAGGGCACGCAGCGCGTTCAGGATCACCGCCGCGTCGATCAGCTCTTGCAGCAGCGCCCCCTGTACCGGCGCAAGATAGCCCAGCGCCGCCGCGATCATCCCCAGAACCGAGAGGCCGATCCCCACGGCCACGCTTTGAAAGGCGATGCGCCGCGCGCCCTGCGCCACCTCGATCCCCGCCAGCAACCGGTCGAGATGATCGACCAGCAGCACGACATCCGCCGCCTCCGCCGAGGCCGCCGCCCCGCGCGCCCCCATCGCCACCCCGATATCCGCCGCCGCCAGCGCGGGGGCATCATTGACGCCATCCCCCACCATCATCACCGGGCCGTTCTTGCGCTCGCTCAGCACCAAAAGCACCTTTTGATCTGGGGTCAGCTCGGCGCGCACGGCATCGAGACCCAGCCCCGCCGTCACCGCCTCGGCCACCGCGCGGCGGTCTCCGGTGGCCAGCAGGATGCGCCCGATGCCCAAGCGCCGCAGCCCGGCAAGGAGCTCCGCCGTGCCCGGGCGCAGCGCATCGGCCAGCACCAGATGCCCCATCAGCTGCCCGTCCACGCCCAGCGCCACGATGACCGAACCGGCCTCTGCGGCGGCAATGTCAACCTGCGCCAGCCCCAGCCGCGCCGCCACGAAAGCCGCGCCGCCGACCAGAACCGCGCGACCCTCAATCACACCCGCGACACCTTCGCCGGGGATCTCGACCACGTCATGCGGCACCGGCAGCACACAGCCCCCCGCACTGCCCCCCGCGCGACCCTCTGCACTGCCCCGCGCGCGCGCAGCGGCCACGATGGCCTGCGCAATCGGGTGCTTGGACGCCTGATCCAGCGCGGCGGCAAAGCGCAACACCTCGTCCCCGGACAGCGCGCCTGTGGCATGGACCGAAACGATCTGCGGCCGCCCGTCGGTCAGCGTGCCGGTCTTGTCGAGGATCAGCGTGCGGATCCGCGCCAGCGCCTCCAGCGGTTTGGCGCCCTTGATCAGCACCCCGAAATGCGCCGCCCGCGACAGGCCCGCCACCAGCGCCACCGGCACCGCAAGGATCAGGGGACAGGGCGTCGCCACCACCAGTACCGCCACCGCCCGGATCGGATCGCCGGTGAACCACCAGGCGGCACCGGCCAGCATCAGGGTGACGATCAGGAACATCAGCGACCAGCGGTCGGCCATCCGCGCCATCGGCGCCTTGGCGGCCTGCGCCTCCTCGACCAGCCGCACGATACCGGCATAGGTGCTGTCGGCCGCCGCCCGCGACACCCGCAGGTCAAACGCATCGCCCGCATTGGTCGATCCGCTCATCACATCCTGCCCGCGCGCCAGACGCACCGGCATCGCCTCGCCGGTCAGCGCCGATTGGTCGAGCATCGCCCGCTCGCTTTCCACCCGACCATCCACCGGCGCCACATCGCCCTGACGGATCAGCAACAGATCGCCCGGCGCGATGGCCTCCAGCGCCACCTCCTCCAGCGCGCCCTGCAGCTGCCGGGTCGCGGTGCGCGGCACACGGGACAACAGGTCGCTCATTTCCCGCCGCGCCCGGCCCTCGGCAAAACTCTCCAGAAAAGTGCCGCCGGAATACATCAGCGCCACCACCGCCGCCGCCAGCGTTTCGTCAAACAGCAGCGCCGCCGACATCGAGAGCGCGGCCACAATGTCGAGCCCGACCTCGCCCTTTGCGAGGCTGCGCACAATCTCAACCACCAGACCAATCAGCACGGGGATCACCCCGAGCGTCCAGACCACCGCCGCAGCCCCGGGCAGCGCCATTGTCCAAAGTCCAAGCCCCACCGCCAGCCCGAGTGTTGCAACAGCCAGCAGCAGGACCTTCAGCCGATCCTGCATCATCATCCCCATGCGCGCATCCTTCCCGGGCGAACCGGGAGAGCGATCCGATGGGAGCACGGCGCCGGTGGAGGGCGAAGGCCGGGCACCATGGCGGCGGGGACGGTCAAAATTCCGCATGTCATCTCTTCCTCCGGTGAGGCCCGCACGGCCCGGGTGCCGACGCGACGGGCGCGCGTGAGCGGAGTCTAGCGCCTCCGAAAGTGCCTGACCCTGTTCTAGATCATGCCGCGCCGGTAAAATGGCGCCCGGATATAAAATGCGTGCCGGTAAACGTGCCTCCCGGCACAACAGCTCCGGCAAGGCACCCCGCCAGCAAAGTGCCCCCGCCAGCAACCTGCTTCCAACAGCAATGTGCTCCGTGGCTTGGATCACAGTGCCATCGGTGCGGGCCCTCCTCAGCCGCGCATGCCGTTCCCCGCGCCCCCGGTGCGGCCCGTCCCGCGGTGCCGCCCTCGCCCCCCCCGGCAGCAGCGGACCCCGGCGGGGACGTAACGCGCAGTGCATACCACCCCGGCGGGGAAACACGGGCGCGGCTCCTGCCGCCCAGCTCCGCCAACAGCCCCCGCCCGGGCAACGATCACGCGCCGCGCGACATCCGAAAGAAGTCGATGAAGGCGCGCAGGGCCGGACGCATCTGCCGCCGCGAGGGGTAATAGATGTAAAAGCCGTCAAAGGGCGGGCACCAATCTTGCATCACCCCGATCAGACGCCCGTCGGCGATCTCTGCCTGCACCGTATCTTCAAACAGGAACGCCAGGCCAACACCGCCGACAGCCGCGCGCAGGATCAGCTCCTGCTGCGGCAAGATCAGGTTGCCCTTGACCTCGACGCTGAGGGCATGGCCGTCTTTTTCCAGCTCCCAGCGGTAGATGCGGCCACTGTCAAACCGGCGCCGGATGCAGTTATGGCCCGCCAGATCGCGTGGATGTTCAGGCGGTGGATGCCGGGCGAAATAGGCGGGTGCCGCCACAATCACCGCCCGGCGGGGCGGACTGGCCGGGACCGCGATCATATCCGCCTCCAGACTCTCGCCCAGCCGGATCCCGGCGTCATAGCCCCCGAGCACGATGTCCTCAAACCTGTCCGAGGTGCGGATATCCAGCTCAATCCGCGGAAAGGCCGCGCAGAACTGCGGCAAACGGCGCATGATGATCTCATCGGCCGCAAGGCGGGGCATGGTGATCCGCAGGGGGCCTGCGGGCTGATCGCCGGGCTCGGCCACCGCGCGCAACGCCTGCCCGATCTCGCCAAGCGGGGCCGAGACGCGGCGCAACAGCTGCGCGCCCTCCTCTGTCGGGCGGGTCGCGCGGGTGGTGCGCGCCAAGAGCCGCACCCCAAGGCTGTCCTCAAGGGCCGAGACCGCGTGGCTGACCGCTGACGGGGCGATGCCCAGCCGGTCTGCCGCGGCGCGAAAGCTGCCGCTCTCGGCGACGGTCACGAAAACCACCAGCCGGGAAAGGCCTGTTCTGTCCATGGGCTGCGGCCTCCGTGGCGGCGATCATTGATCTGAATATTAGATGACCACAGTCAGAATTGCACGGGTTATGCCGCACTATCGCACCGCCTATCCTCCCTGCATCACCCAAGCACGGAGACGGGAATGGATATGCGCAAAATGGGGCCGCTGGCTGTGTCGGCCATCGGGCTGGGCTGCATGGGGCTCAGTCAGGCCTATGGGGTGCAGGATGAGGCGGCCTCGGTCCGCACTTTGCACCGGGCGGTGGACCTTGGGGTCACCTTCTTTGACACCGCCGAAATCTACGGCCCGCTGCGCAATGAACAGCTGCTGGGTCGGGCCTTGAAGGCCAGCCGCGACCGTCTGGTGATCGCGACCAAATTCGGCTTTACCTATCGCGGGGACCGCCATGATTTCGGCGAGGCCACCGGCACCGACGGCAGCCCCGCCAATGCCCGCCGCGTCGCCGAAGCCTCGCTCCGGCGGCTGCAGACGGATGTGATTGACCTGTATTACCTGCACCGGCCCGATCCCGCCGTGCCGATCGAGGAAAGCGTCGGGGCGATGGCCGATCTCGTGCGCGAGGGCAAGGTGCGCGCCATCGGCCTGTCGGAAGTGTCACCCGAGGCGCTGCGCCGGGCACAGGCCACACATCCGATTGCGGCACTGCAAAGCGAATATTCGCTCTGGACCCGCGATGTCGAAACCAATGGCATCCTGCAGACCTGCCGCGAACTGGGCATTGCCTTTGTGCCGTTCAGCCCGCTGGGACGCGGCTTTCTGACCGGCACCCTCCCCCCGGTCGCAGCGCTGGAGCCGGGCGATTTTCGCCGCACGCTGCCACGGTTTCAGCCCGAAAACGCCGAAGCCAATGCCAAACCGCTGCGCGTGATTGCCGAGATCGCGCAGGCGCAGGGGGCAAGTGCGGCGCAGGTCGCGCTGGCCTGGGTGCTGGCGCAGGGCGCCGACATCATCCCCATTCCCGGCGCCAAGCGCATTCCGCATCTGGAGGAGAACGTGGCGGCCACGGACCTGCGGCTGTCGGCGGCGGCGCTGACCCGTCTCGACGCGGCCTTTGCCCCCGAAAACATCGCGGGCCACCGCTATCCCGAAGTCTGGGCGCGGATGGTCGGGACATGAACCGCTTTCGCGGCAAGCGCCTGCGGATCACCGGCGGCACCCGGGGAAGCGTACGGTGCTTCACCGGGCTGTGGCAGAACGCGGCACCCGCCGCGCGGCACGGCCCGGGGCGGCACGGCCCGCAGTGGGGCGGACGACGGTGGGGCGGCACGGCGCGCTGACGGCTGCCGCAGCAGCTGGCGCCGCGCCAGACGGCACAGCGGTCACGGCGCGCTGCGGATCACCGGGAGCTTGCTGGAAGATTTCATCTCGCGCAGCGACAGATTGGAGCGGATCCCGGTGACGCCGGGCAGTCTGCGCAACGTGCCTTCGACAAAGGCGCTGTAATCATCAAGATCCTGCGCCACCGCGATCAGCAGGAAGTCATCGGCGCCCGTGGTATTGTGGCAGGCGAGGATGTTGGGCGAAGCCTCGATGATGCGCTGAAATTCGGCCGTCGCGGCCGGGTCGTGTTCGCTGCAGCGCAATTGCACGAAGGCCATCACGCCCAGCCCCAACTTCCGGCGGTTCAGCCGGGCCTGATACCCTTCGATGATGCCGCCCTCTTCCAGCCGCTTCAGCCGCCGCCAGCAGGGCGTCTCGCTCATCGACAGATGCTCTGCCAGCTTTGCATTGGTCATCCGGCCATCCTCCTGCAACAGTTGCAGAATCCGGGCATTGATGGCGTCGATGGCGGGCATGATGGCGGACATGGGGCAGAATCTCCTGCTTGCGGGTATATTCGGGGCAGACATTTGCCGATATTCTGCGCAAACGGGAAAGATTGGCAAAGGTCTTTCGCGTGAAATACGTAGACTGGTCGCAACCCCAACCCGACCGCGACAGGAGATGCCCGATGAAGGCCGTGCTGTTTGAGACCTTTGGCCAAGCCCCGTCGCTGGCCACGCTGGCAGACCCCACCCCCGCCCCGCATGGTGTGGTGATCAAGGTGGAGGCCACCGGCCTGTGCCGCAGCGACTGGCATGGCTGGATGGGACATGACCCCGACATCACGCTGCCGCATGTGCCGGGGCATGAGCTGGCGGGAAAGGTGCAGGCGATTGGCAAAGATGTAACGCGTTGGGCCATCGGCGACCGGGTGACGGTGCCCTTTGTCGGCGGTTGCGGGGCCTGCCCGGAATGCCGCGCCGGGCATCAGCAGGTCTGTCACAGCCAGTTCCAGCCCGGCTTTACCCATTGGGGTTCGTTTGCGGAATATGTCGGCATCCATCAGGCCGATCTCAACCTCGTGGCCCTGCCCGAGAGCATGGACTTCGCCACCGCGGCCAGCCTCGGCTGCCGCTTTGCCACCGCCTTCCGCGCCATCGTGGATCAGGGGAAAACCTCAGCCGGACAATGGGTTGCGGTGCATGGCTGCGGCGGCGTCGGCCTTTCGGCAGTGATGATCGCCACGGCGGTCGGCGCGAATGTGGTGGCCATCGACATTGATGAGGCCAAGCTGGCGCTGGCCAGAGAGCTGGGGGCGGTGGCTACGATCAACGGCGCCACCGCCGCCAATGTGCCCGAGGCGGTGGCGGAGATCACCCGCGGTGGCGCGCATGTCTCGCTCGACGCGCTGGGGCATCCGGTGACCTGCTTCAACTCGGTCCTCAGCCTGCGGCGGCGCGGGAAACATGTGCAGGTGGGCTTGATGCTCGCCGATCACGCCGTTCCGGCGGTGCCGATGGCAAAGGTGATCGCGCATGAGCTTGAGATCCTCGGCAGCCACGGCATGCAGGCGCATCGCTATGATGCCATGTTGGACATGGTGCAGTCGGGCAAGCTGGATCCCGCGCGGCTGGTCGGCGCGCGGATCAGCCTGGCCGATGCCCCCGCCGCCCTGATGCGAATGGACCGGTTCGAAGCGGTCGGCGCAACCGTCATCACCCAATTCGGCTGAGCGCGGGCGGAGAGGGCCAAGCCGCCCGCATCGGGCGCCGCGCGGCAGGGCCCGGGCGCGCGCCGGAGCCCGGCCGGACCGCCAGATGCCGGGCCGCCGGTTGCGGATGGCCGGGCCGGTCTGCTGGCGGCGCCCCCTTGCGTGCCGCAGCACCGGCTGACCGGGCAGTTTTTCGCGCCCCGCCGCCGGATCTGCGCGCGAAAGAACTCCCGAGGTCCCGCGTTCAGGGCGCGCGGCGGCAGGGCTGATCGGCGCAAAACTCACATCAGGCGGCGGGATATGCCGGGCGAACCGCAAAGTGCCGCTGGCCGCTAGGGGCCGCTGCCGGGCGCGGCATCACGGCGTCGGGGTCAGGCGCAGCAATGCCCCCGGATCGGCGTCCTCAATCACCCAGACCGCGCCATCCGGCGCCACGGCAACATCGCGGATCCGCGCGCCCATCTCCCAGCGTTCCGCCTCATCCGCCGCGTTGCCCGCCCCCACGCTCACCCGCACCAGCGATGTTGCGGCCAGGCCACCGATCAGGGCCGATCCTTGCCAGGCCGGAAACATATCCCCTTGATAGAACGCCAGCCCCGCGGGCGCGATCACCGGGGTCCAGTAAACGGCAGGGGCCGCAAATTCCGGGTCTGTCGCATGATCGGGGATGGCGGTGCCGCTGTAATTGTCGCCGTTGGAGACGCGGGGCCAGCCATAATTCTCGCCCGCCTTGAGCAGATTGAACTCGTCACCGCCACGCGGCCCCATTTCATGCGCCCAGAGCCTCCCATCCGCCGCAAAGGCCAGCCCGTAGGGGTTGCGGTGTCCGGTCGTCCAGGTCTGCGCCCGCACGCCGCCCTCGCCCGCCATCGGATTGTCCGCGGGGATGCCGCCGTCAAGGGTGAGCCGCAGCACCTTGCCCCGCGCCATGTCGGGATCCTGCGCCGTTTCCGGCTCCATCCGGTCGCCGACGGTCAGAAACAGATGCTGTCCCGCCGGGTCAAAGGCGATGATACCGCCCGGTTGCCCCCGGCCCCCGGCAGGGGTCTGGCGCCAGATCACCGACAGATCGGCAAGCCGCGCCGCGCCCTCCTCCGCCACCAGCGTCGCGCGGGCAAGCGCCAGACGCGTACCCTCGGCCGCTGGCTCGACATAGGTCAGGTAGACGTGCCCGCTCTGCGCAAAGTCGGGCGCGACCGCCACATCCAGCAGGCCGTTCTGACCCGAGGCGGCGACATCCGGCACCCCCGCTAGTTTGGTCTTTGCGCCGTCCTGCCCCACCAGATAGGCACCGCCCGGCTTTTCGGTCACCAACAAGCGCCCGTCGGGCAAGAACGCCAAGGCCCAGGGGGTGTCAAACGCGGCCACCTTCTGGCTTTGAAAGGGGGCCGTATCGCGGGCGGCGCGCCCGCCCGCATTGATGCTTTCGGCCTGTGCCGCTGGCAAACTGACGACACAAGCGGCCATAAGCCCTGCGGTAACGGTGAAACTGCGCCCTGACATCGGATCCTCCGGTTCTGCCCCGTTGTGCGACCGCCCCGGTCAGGGCCATCCCATCATAACGAGGGCGCACAGCCTTTGGTTTCCACCGTCCCGCGCTTTTCGATCCCGAAAGGTCGGCGCCCGCGCGCAATCCCCCCAAGGCCATCCTCAAACGCAGTCCACCAAACGCGGTTCACCGCGCGCAGAAACGGGGGCGGATCAGCAGCCGAGGCCGAGCGCCTGCATCCGGGCGACGGTCTGCGGGATCAGCGCATAGCGGTCGCGCGGCTCGATGATCAGGCGCGGCGGCACGGGCAGACGGGCAAGCGCCGCCATGACCGGTGCCCAATGGATGCGCCCCTCCAGCGGATGCCAGTGGCGGTCGGCATGGCCATCGGCATCCTGCAGATGCACATGCCCCAACAGCGCCCCGGCATCGGAGATGAAATCCACCGGCGGCGGCGCGTTGTAGCGGCCATGCGCCAGCTCGGCATGCCCGGTATCGATCGAAAGCCGCAGATTGGGGTGGTTGATGGTTTCCACCAGCGCCCGCCGGTCCGCCGGATCCGCATCCTCGATGTTTTCCAGCATCAAGGTGCAGCCGATCCCGTCCGCGCGCGCCAGCACCGGCGCCAGACACTCGGCCGCCGCCGCCAGCATCTGCCCGTGAATATCGGGATAATTGCGCCGGTTCAGCACATGCCAATAGGTGAAGGGGCTGTGCACAACCATATGCGTGCCGCCCAGAGCCTCGGCAATCTCCAGCCCTTGCAGCAGACGTGTGGTGATGACGGCCCGCAACTCCGGGTCGGGGTTGGCGATGTCGAGGCCGAAGAACGGCCCGTGGATGCCAATCTCACCGGTATGCCCCGCGAGCGCCCGGGCCCAGGCGGCGGCTTTGGGCCGCCAGTCGCCCGTCACGGCGGCGGGCGTCACGAAATCCTGTATCTCGACCGCGCGGCCGGGGCCCATGATCCAGTCGCGCAAAGGGGCGAAATCCGCGTAGTCCAGCGCCAGTCCCAGCAGGGGCAAATCCATGACAATCTCCGGCTTATTTGATGCCCGCGCGCAGGAAGCTCTGCACGAACTGGCGTTGAAAAATGAAAAATCCCAGCAGCAAAGGTGCCGAGGTCATCAGCGTCGCGGCATTGATCACTGACCATTGCACGCCGCTGTCGGCGGCCGAGAAAATCGACAGCCCCACCGTCAGCGGCCGCGCCGAGACCGAGTTGGTCACGATCAGCGGCCAGATGAAATCGTTCCAATGCGCCGAGACCGAAACCAGCCCGAAGGCGATATAGGTGGGCTTGGCGAGCGGCACATAGACCCGCAGGATCAGATGGCGCAGGCTGGCCCCCTCCATCCGCGCGGCCTCGTCCAGCTCAGTCGGGATGGTCAGGAAGGTCTGACGCAAGAGAAATATGCACATGCCCGAGGCCATATAGGGCAGACCGATGGCCGCGATGGTGTCGATAAGGCCCAGCGCGCGCATGGTCTGATAATTCTCGACGATCAGGATGTCGGGCATGACCATCAGCTGCAAAAGCACGAGCGCGAAAAGGAGGCGGCGGCCCGGAAATTCCAGCCGGGCAAAGGCAAAGGCCGCCAGCGTGCCCACCACCAGCTGCACCGCGAGGATCGAGGTCACCTGCAGGAAGGTGTTGAGGAAATAGCGCGCGAAGGGGGCCTGCACCCAGGCCTTGGGGAAATTTTCGAGCGTCAGCGGCGCGAAGAGATCGAAACGGGTCTCATAGGCGGCGGGGTGAAAGGCGGTCCAGACCGCATAGGCCAGCGGCGCCAGCCACAGAAGCGCCAGCACCCAGGCCCCGAGGCGGATCAGCAGCGCGTCCAGATGCAGGGTCATTGGTAATGCACCTTGCGGTCCAGAAGCAGGAATTGCCCGATCGAGATCAGCGCGAGAAAGAGCACCAGCACTGTGGTGATCGTGGCGGCATAGCCGGTGTCCCAGAACTGAAACCCCACCTGATAGAGGTAGTAAAACAGCAATGTCGTTGCATTGTTCGGCCCGCCGCTGGTCATCTGATAGATGTGATCCACCAGCCGGAAGGCGTTGACCACCGCATTGACCGCGACGAAAAGCGTGGTCGGCGCCAAAAGCGGCAATGTCACCCGGCGGAAAATCTGCAGCCGGCTGGCCCCCTCAAGCCGCGCCGCCTCGATCAGGCTTTGCGGGATGTTTTGCAGCGCCGCGAGGTAGAAGATCATGAAAAAGCCCGCCTCTTTCCAGACCGCCACGGCGGAAATCGCATAAAGCGCGCTGTCCCCCTGACCCAGAAGGTTGCTGGCCCGCAGGCCCAGAAGACCGCGGATCTGGTCGATCAGGCCAAAACCTGGCTGGTAGAAAAAGATCCAGATATTGGCCACCGCGATCAGCGGCAGCACGGTGGGGGTGAAATAGGCCATCCGCAAAAAGCCCCGGCCGCGGAGCCTGTCATTGACGATCAGCGCCATGACGAGCGCCAGCGCCATCGACAGCGGAATCGTGATCCCCGCATAGACGAGATTGTTGCGCAGGGCCTGCCAGAACACCGGATCGGCGATCAGATGCGCGTAATTGTCGAGCCCGGCGAATTTCGACGGGATCCGCCCATGCGGCGTGGTGAAAAACGACGCCACCACCGTGCGCAGCGCAGGCCCATGCGTAAACACCGTCAGCAACAGGACGGCGGGCAGCAGCAAGAGCCAGGCGGTCAGGGTTTGGCGGCGCATTGTCATGTTCCAAGAGGCTGGAATGGTGAAAACGGGGGCCACCCGGGGGGTGGCCCCGCGGGGCTCAGCGATAGGCTTTCAGGATCGCATCCGCCTTGGCCTGGGCATCATCCAGCGCGGCTTTCGGCGCGGTCTGGCCGGTCATGATCGCCTCCAGCGCCGAGTTCAGGATCTGGGTGATCTGCGCGTTCTGATAGACGGTCAGCTCGGCCTTGGCATATTGCAGCTGATCGCGGGCGACGAGGGCACCGGGCACCTGCTCTGCATATTCCTTCAGCGCCGGGGTCTCCCAGTCTTCGGCGCGCGGGGCGACATAGCCGGTGGCGATGGTCCATTTTGCCGCCTGTTCCGGCGCGGTCATCCATTTCACGAAATCCACCGAAGCTTTCTTCTCCGCGTCGGTGGAATCCTTGAAGAGGTAGAAATTGCCGCCGCCTGTCGGCGCGCCGTAATGCTTGGCGGCGGGCAGGAAGCCGACGCCGAAGGGGAACGGCGCGTTCTGGGTGATGTTGGTCAGGTTGCCGGTGGTGGTCCAGATCATCGCCGCATTGCCTTCAAAGAAGGCTTTCGGCGTGGCGCCCCAATCCAGCGTGCCCTGTTCCATCACGCCCTGATCGCCGGTCAGCGCAACCAGTTTTTCGGCGGCTTCGACGGATTCCGGGCTGTTGAAGGCGGTTTGCGTGCCATCCGCGCTGGCAAGAATGCCGTCATTCGGGATCGCCACGCCCTGGAACAGCCAATAGGGGAAACCGGCGGTCGGGATGCGCACCCCCCATTGGGTGACATTGCCCGCAGTATCCCTGATGGTCAGCTTTTGCGCCATCTCGACCATTTCGTCCCAAGTGGCAGGGGCGTGCTCGGGGTCAAGCCCCGCCGCCTTGAACGCGTCCTTGTTCCAGTACATCACCGGGGTCGAGCGCTGGAAGGGGATGCCCCAGGTCTTGTCAAAAGCCTGGCTGTTTTCCATGAAGGCCGGGTAGAAACCGCCCAGCCAGGCGGCCTTGTCGGCCTCTGAGACGTAATCGTCGAAGGGCGCGATGACATCCTCGCCGATCAGGTTGAACATCTCGGCCGCACCGATCACGGCCAGTTGCGGCGGGTTGCCGCCCTTGGCCGCGGTCATCGCCTTGACGATGGTATCGGTGTAGCTGCCGGTATAGACGGGTTCGATCTTCACCTCGGGATGCGCGGCCATATAGGCATCGGTCAGCTCCTGAATGGTGGTGGCCGCCCCGCCGCCCACCGCGACGGGGAAGTAAAACTGCAGATCCAGCGCCAGCACCGGGGCGGTGGAGAAAGCCAGCGCTGCGGTCGCGCCCAGCGTCAGGCCGCGCAGAGAAATCGTCGTCATGGGCAGGTTCCTTGTCAAAGGGGATTGCGAATGCTCGGGTAAAAAGGCGGGTCAGGGCAGCCGCTGCCCGCTGGCGGGGTCGAAGCGGTGCAGGGCCGCCGCGTCCCAGCCCAGATGCAGGATCCCGTCCCCGGGCAGGCCGGTGTTGGCGGGCGAACCAGCGCGGGCAGGCAGGCGCAGCACCAGCGGGCTCTCGCCCAGAAGGACGGTGACAAAAAGGTCGGCACCGTGGAATTCGTGGCACATGATGCGCGCGGGCAGACCCTGCGGGTCCAGCCGGACATCCTCGGCCCGCAGGCCGATGGTCTCGGCGGCTGCAGCACCACTCAGCCCCAGCGCCGCCCCCGGCAAAAGGTTCATCGGCGGCATGCCGATAAAGCGCGCCGCAAAGGTCGAGGCGGGCGCAGCATAGACCGCCGCCGGGCTGCCCTCTTGCGCGATGCGGCCCGCGTTCATCAGCACGATCTTGTCGGCCATGGTCATCGCCTCGACCTGATCATGCGTCACATAGATCATCGTCAGCCCCAGCCGCTGCTGCAGCGCCCGGATTTCTGCCCGCATTTCGGCGCGCAGCTTGGCATCGAGGTTCGAGAGCGGCTCGTCCATCAGGCAGATCGGCCGCTCGGAGATCAGCGCGCGGGCCAGCGCCACCCGCTGCTGCTGGCCGCCCGACAATTGCGCCGGTTTGCGCCGCTCGAGCCCGCCGAGGCCCAGCATCTCGACAACCCGGGCCAGTCTGCGGCTCTGGTCGGGTTTCGCCACCCGGCGCAAGGACAGGCCAAAGAGGATATTCTCGGCGACGGTCAGATGCGGAAACAGCGCATAATTCTGAAACACCATGGCAATGTCGCGCGCGGCAGGCGGAACCGCGGTCAGATCCCGCCCACCGGCAGACAGGCTGCCGCCATCGGGGCTGTCCAGCCCGGCAATCAGCCGCAGCAGCGTTGACTTGCCGCAGCCCGACGGCCCGAGGATCACCGTCAGCGCCCCGCTCTCAAAGTGCAGATCCAGCGCCTCCAGGATCACCCGGCCAGCGATTTCCCGCCGCAGACCGCTCAGGTGCAATCCGGTATCGCCCGGCGCGTGGTCCAGCATGTCAGTCTGGCGAATATGTGCAATCTCATTCATGCCGCTTGCGATAGAGGCGCTGGATCACGGCCGAGTGACGCGCGGATGAACCTTTTACAACAGCCACTTGACGGCAGAGGCAGGTGACCACCGCCCCGCCCGACACACGAGACGGCAGCGCCTTCGCGTCCGGCGCCACATGCCCGGATCTCGGCCCCCGCCGCGCCGGGCGCAGGGGCCCGCGAGCGACAATCCCCTCACCAACGCCCCGCTGCCGTCACCCGGACCATCCGCGCGCGCGACCGGGGCGGCCTCATGCCGCGTTTCGTGCATTTCGCACCCGCAGGGTGCCGCAGGAAGGATCATCGCGGCGCGGCTTGAAGCGACGCGCCTTCTAACCGTGATCCCTCAGGGCCCGTGCCAGCAGGCTCAGCGCCGTCAGGAACCAAGGCGACAGGAACCGGGGCGTCAGGAATCGCGCCCGGGTTCGTCCAAATTGCTGGAGAACAGTGCAATTTTATTGCCTTGCGGGTCGCGGAGATAACCCACGTAGAAATGCGGCCCATAGGCGTCGCGGAACCCCGGCTGTCCTTCGTCCTGCCCGCCAGCGGCCAGGGCGGCGGCGTGAAGATCACGGACCTGTTGCTGGCTGCGCGCCCGAAAGGCGGTCATGGCGCCGTTGCCCGCCGAGGCGGGCTGCCCGTCGAAGGTGGGCTTGATGTAGAACTCGGGGGAAACGGCAGATTGTCCCGGTTGCACCGGCAGCGCATAACTCAGGCCCTCCGGGCCTTCCCGCAGACCGTATCCGAGCGCCGGCATGAAGGCCGCATAAAAGCGCTTTGCACGCGGGATGTCGTCGGCACCGACGGTGACATAGCTGATCATATGTTGGGTTCCCTGCCGAGCTGGCACTGCCTTCAACGGGTCGGCTTCCCGTTTCTAAGAACAAAAGCCTCGCGGCTCAAGCGCGCGCTCCGCGGTGCGGATCTTGGGCGCAGTGCAGCCGGGCAATGTCGACGGGCACCCCGCCGGGGCCAGTCCCCCCCACATCGGTCCCATGCCAAAGCCCCCCCTGCCTTACACCGGCTCCCGCTCGGCCAGGTCTTTCGGGGAGACTTCAGACGGAACGAAAAGCTCTGCAAGCTGCGCGTTGGCCGGGCGCAATGGCTGGGTGCCTTGGCGTGCAGCGGCGGCCCCGCGCGGAACTGATCCGCCGCGGGCGGCTGCGCGGGACATTCAAAAACGGCAAAGGTGCTGCGATGGCAAGCGGTCTGTCCGACGCCAACCACAGCGCGGCATCGCGCCATGTCGCTGCGTGCAAGGAACGGCCACCTGCGGAAAGCTGGTCGGGGCGATAGGATTCGAACCTACGGCCCTCTGGTCCCAAACCAGATGCGCTACCAGACTGCGCTACGCCCCGACGCGCCTTTCCTAACCGCCAAGCCGGCGAAGGGAAAGCCCAAAATTACGGGCGGGAACAGGGCAGCGCAGCATGGGCGGGCGCGATGCGCGGATGCGCCATCGACACCCCCGGCACGATGCCCAGAGCCTGCGCCAGCCCGCCGTTGATCTCCAGCACATATTGAATGGCCTCGCCGCCCGGAATCGGCGTCTCGTCATGCGGGCGGGCGCGCGCCGCGACGCTGACCACGGTGCCCCCCGCATCCATGAAGATCATATCGAGCGGAATCAGCGTGTTCTTCATCCAGAAGGCCACCGGCTGCGGCTTGGGATAGATGAACAGCATCCCCGCCGACCTGGGCATCGCGGGCCGGTTCATCAGCCCCTGCGCCCGCTCCGCCTCAGTATCCGCGATTTCGATGGTAAAGCGCGCGCCGCCTGCGGCAGTGGCAAACACCGCCTGATCGCTTTGGCACTGCACGTCTGCCCGAGCCTGCCCCGGCACCATGGTCGCCGCCCCGAGCAAGGACAGCGCCACGGTGGCCCGCATCAGGATCCGGCGCATCATGCCCGCGCGCTGCTTCATGCAGTGGCGCTTTCCCTGGCCGCGGTGCTGTCCGTCGCAGCAGCGCTGCCGCTCTCCGCCAAAGCGCTTTCACGCAACGCCGTCTCCCAGGACAGGACCAGCGCGGCCATCCGGCCCCGCTTGCCCTCGATCACCCGCAGGCAAACCGCCTCGCCCGGGCCCAGATCGGCAAAACCCGACCGGCGCAGCACCTCGATGTGGATGAACACATCTTCGGGGCGGCCAAAGACATTGGCAAACCCAAAGCCCTTGATCTTGTCGAACCACTTCACCCGCGCAGGCTCCAGCGGCAGCGCCGCGATTTCGGCGGGGTCATTGTTCCCCAGATCCTCGATCGGGGCCATCTGGTCACCCTCAGGCGGCGTGATCTCGAGAATCTCGATCGCCTGAACGCCGCGCGGCGTGACCTGCGCGGACACCGAAATTTGGGCGTTATCCGCCACCGATCCTTGCCCGAAATTCCGCAACACATTGGCGTGCAGCAAAATATCCGGCCCCCCCTCAGAGTCCAAAATGAACCCGAAGCCCTTGGTTGGATCGAACCACTTCACCCGTCCTTGGACGTGTCGGGTGTCTGTTTGCTCTTGCGTCATTCTTTCCGCTTTCAGTCGCCCATCCCCAGGCCCGTCAACTGTCACAATGAGCGCTCAGGTTTCAAGCCGAAAAAGTAAGGTTTTCCATACCAACGCAATTCACGAAGCGCGAATTTTACGGATTCAACCGGTCAACCTGCCATTCTGCACAGGCGGCAGAGCGCCGCCAGCGGAAGCGATCATGCAACCGGAAGGCCCCATCTGCCCAAAATTCAATCTCTTTGGGAATAATTCTGATTCCCCCCCAATAGGGCGGACGCGGCGGGTTCGGCCCCAGTTGCGCCGTCACCTTCGCCACCTCCGCCATCAGGCTCATCCGCGAGGCGAGAGGTTCACTTTGGTGTGAGGCCCAGGCCCCCAACCGGCTTTTGAGCGAACGGGAGGCATAATAAGCATCCGCCTGCGGTCCCTCCACCCGTTCGGTGGTGCCGCGCACCCGAATCTGGCGGCGCAGGGATTTCCAGTGCATCACAAAGGCCGCCGTCCCCGCCGCCTCAATCTCGCGCGCTTTGGCACTGCCGTAATTGGTGTAGAATACGAAAGCGCCATCGCCCGCTGCCTGCGTGCCTTCGATTTCCTTCAGCAGCACCATCCGGGCATTGGGCAGCCCGTCAGCATCCACCGTGGCGAGGGCAATCGCATTGGGGTCATTGACCTCGGATGCTTCGGCCTCGGCCAGCCAGGCCCGCGCGATCGCAAAAGGATCGTCGCCCGCAAAAATTCCGCTTCTGTCGCTCATCTTCCGCCGTCCATGGGCCTGCCGCCGGGATCGTGCGGCGCGCAGGGAATTTGCCGTCATCACTGCCGGGCGGCCCGGCGGCGCCCCCACCCTCACGCGGCCTTGATGCGCAGAACGGTTTCGCCTATTGCTTGCCCGGCATTAAGGAAGCGCGGGGAACATAGATGTCAAGCAATCTGATGGCGGGGAAACGCGGTCTGATCATGGGGCTTGCGAATGACAAGTCCATCGCCTGGGGGATTGCCAAGGCTCTGGCCGATGCGGGCGCGGAGCTGGCCTTCTCTTATCAAGGCGAAGCGCTGAAGAAGCGCGTTGAGCCGCTGGCCGCCTCGATTGGCGCGACCGAAATGATCGAATGTGACGTGTCGGACGAAGGCTCGCTCGATGCGCTGTTCGATCACCTGAAGAACGCCTGGGGCACGCTCGACTTTGTCGTCCATGCCATCGGCTTCTCGGACAAGAGCGAATTGCGCGGCCGCTATGTGGATACTTCGGCGGCGAACTTCCGCATGACGATGGACATTTCGGTCTATTCCTTCACCGCCGTGTGCAAACGCGCCGCCGATCTGATGCCGAATGGCGGCAGCCTGCTGACGCTCACCTATTACGGTGCCGAGCAGGTGATGCCGCATTACAACGTGATGGGCATCGCCAAGGCCGCGCTGGAAGCGAGCGTGAAATACATCGCCGAGGATCTGGGCAAGAACGGCATCCGCTGCAACGCCATCTCGGCGGGTCCGATCAAGACCCTCGCCGCCTCCGGCATCGGCGATTTCCGCTACATCATGAAGTGGAACGAGCTGAACTCGCCCCTGCGCCGCAATGTGACGCAGGAAGAGGTGGGCAAGGCCGCGCTCTATCTGCTCTCGGATCTGGGGTCGGGGACCACGGGTGAGAACCTGCATGTGGATGCGGGCTATCATGTCGTCGGCATGAAGGCGGTGGATGCGCCCGATATCGACGTGGTCACCGGCCGCAAGGATCACTGAGATGACGCTGGCCGCCTTTGTCGCGATTTATTTTGTGCATCTGGCGGCCGCGATTTCCCCCGGGCCGGCGGTGCTGCTGGCGGCCCGGACCGGGCTGACGCAGGGCTTTGCGCGCGGCAGCTGGCTGGCGGTGGGCATCGGCCTTGGCGCCTGTGTCTGGGCCGTTGCCGCGCTCTTTGGGCTGGCGATCCTGTTCAAGGTCGCCCCCGCCCTGCTGACGGGGCTGAAATTCGCCGGTGCTGCCTATTTTCTCTATCTCGCCTACAAGATGTGGCGCCACGCGCCCGAGCCTCTGGCAACCGACCTGCCCGCCGGGACGGTGGCGCGCAGCCCGCTGGGCCTCGTCTGGCAGGGGATCGCCACGCAGCTGGCCAATCCCAAGCCCGCGATCTTCTTTGGCACCATCTTTCTGACCTTCGTTCCCGCCTCGGCGCCGCTCTGGGCCTATGGCGTCATTCTGGCGATCATCTTCGTCAATGATGCGGGCTGGAACGTGCTGGTTGCGCGGATTTTCTCGCTTGAGCGGACCCAGCGCGGCTATCTGAACCTGAAAACCACCATCGACCGCACTTTTGGCGGGCTTTTGGCACTTCTCGGTGCCAAACTCGCGCTCACGTAAACTCATCTGAGGGGCTCCGGCCATGACCGACCGTCTTCCGCATGAAAAAGGCTTCCATGTTTCCTGGGACCAGCTGCACCGGGATGCCCGGGCGCTGGCCTGGCGGCTGGACGGCAAGGGCCCGAACGAGGGGCAATGGAAAGCCGTGGTCGGCATCACCCGCGGCGGTCTGGTCCCCGCGATGATCGTCAGCCGCGAGCTGGACATCCGGGTCGTGGATACGATCTCGGTGAAAAGCTACAGCCATCAGGATCAGCGCGAGGCGGTGGTGACGAAATCGCCGCAGGCCGAGCTGATGGGCGATGGCACCGGCATCCTGATCGTCGATGATCTGGTGGATTCGGGCAAAACGCTGGAGCTGGTGCGCAAGCTTTACCCCAAGGCGCAATTCGCCACCGTCTATGCCAAGCCCAAGGGCAAGCCGATGGTCGACACCTATGTGACCGAGGTCAGCCAGGACACCTGGATCTTCTTCCCTTGGGACATGGCGCTGCAATATGTGCAGCCGTTCCGCGGCACCGATTGAGGGTTCAGGGCACCTGGTGTCGGTATGGCCCTTCGCGGCCCTCTGCGGCGGTGGTGAGGGCGGAAGCCTCCGGCGGGGATATTTTGAACGAAGCAATGGGCGCGGCTGCGACCAGATCCAGCGGTCTGATCGCGTTGGATGATGGGTCTGACGGGCCGGGTTTTCTTGGATGATGAGGCTGCCATGACGCTTACTCCGCTCAATCCCGCGCTCGGCGGTACCTTTGCGCCGCCGGTGATGGAGGCGCGCCGTTGGCTGGATGGCGTTGTGTTTCCGCCCGAGCGGCCACTGATCAATGTCAGCCAGGCCGCCCCCGTCGACAGCCCGCCCGAGGGGCTGCGCCGCGCGATTGCCGAGGCCGCGCTGAACGATCCCGCCGCGCATCTTTACGGGCCCGTGTTGGGGAACAGTGAATTGCGCGCGGAAGTGGCGGCGCAATGGTCGCTTGCCTATGGCGGGGAAATTGCCGCCGATCAGGTGGCGATCACCCAGGGCTGCAATCAGGCCTTTTGCGCCGTGACCGCCACACTGGCCGGTGCGGGGGATGAGATCATTCTGCCAACCCCTTGGTACTTCAACCATAAAATGTGGCTGGATATGGCGGGGATCAAGGCGGTGCCCTTGGCCACCGGTGCCGGTCTTCTGCCCGATCCGGCGGCGGCGGCGGCGCTGATCGGGCCGCGGACGCGGGCGATTGTGCTCGTCTCGCCGAACAATCCCGGCGGCGTGGAATATCCCGCGGCACTGGTCCGCGCCTTTCTGGAGCTGGCCCGGGCGCGCGGCATCGCGCTGATCCTCGATGAGACCTACCGCGATTTTGACGCCCGCGAGGGCGCGCCGCATGATCTTTTTGCCGATCCCGACTGGGATGACAGCTTCATCCATCTCTATTCTTTCTCCAAGGCCTACCGCCTGACCGGCCACCGCGTCGGCGCGCTGATCACCAGCCGCAGCCGGATGGCGGAGGTGGAGAAATTCCTCGACACCGTTGCCATTTGTCCCGGGCAATTGGGGCAGATCGGCGCGCTTTGGGGCATGCGCAATCTGCGCGACTGGGTCGCGGGTGAGCGGGCCGAAATTCTGGCGCGGCGGGCGGCGATGGAAACCGGTTTCACCGCGCTGGAAGGCTGGAAGATGCTCGGCTGCGGCGCCTATTTCGCCTATGTCGAGCATCCCTCTGCCCTGCCCTCGCCGGAATTTGCCCGGCGGCTGGTGCGCGAGGCGGGCGTGCTGACGCTGCCCGGCACGATGTTCATGCCCGAGACCGATCCGGCCGGGCAGCGGCAATTGCGCATCGCTTTTGCCAATATCGACCGTGACGGCATCGCCACTTTGATGCAACGCCTTGCTTCTGTGACCTTCTGACGGCCGATCACCTCGGCGTGGCGGCGGGCCATCGGCCTTGCCGCCGCCTGCCGAACCGCCTAAACACCGCAAAACACCGCCCCTACGGAGGAATACCATGTCGAACGTTCTGCGCAGCACCGGCAAGCATACGGTCTTCTGGATTCTCTTGGGGATGCTTGTCCTGGGGCTTGGCGGCTTTGGCGTGACCAATTTCTCCGGCGGCGTCCGCTCGATCGGCTCGGTCGGCGAAACCAGCATCAGCACCAATGAATATGCCCGTGCCTTGCAACAGGAGTTGCGGGCGCTGCAGGCGCAGATGGGTCAGCCGGTTGGCATGAACGATGCCAAGATGCTGGGCATGGACCAGGCGGTGCAGGATCGCCTGTTCGCGCAGGCGGCGGTGGATGAGCAGGCCCGCAAGCTGGGGATCTCGGTCGGGGATGAAGCGGTCGGCCGCCAGATCCTGACGGCGCAGGCCTTCCAGGGCATTGATGGCAAATTCGACCGCGAGACCTACAAGCTGGCGCTGCAACAGCAGGGCGAGACCGAAGCGAGCTTTGAGCAGAGCCTGCGCGCGGAAGCCGCGCGCTCGGTGCTGCAGGGCGCGCTGGTGGGCGGCGTCAAGGCGCCCGAAGTGCAGGTCGCGGCCTATACCTCCTACATCACCGAGAGCCGCGCCGTCTCCTGGGCCGAGCTGACCGCCGCCGACCTGGCCGAGGCCCTGCCCGCGCCGAGCGAGGACGAGCTGCGCGCCTATCACGACGCGCATCAGGCCGAGTTCACCAAGCCGGAGACCCGCAAGATCACCTATGCCGAGCTGACGCCGGACATGCTGGTCGACACGGTCAAGCTGGATGAAGCGGCGCTGAAGGCGCAATATGACGCGCGGATCGCCGAATTCGTGACCCCCGAGAAACGTCTGGTCGAGGCGCTGACCTATCCCGATCAGGCGAGCGCCGAGGCCGCCAAGGCAGCCTTCGATGCAGGCACCAAGACCTTTGCCGATCTGGCGGCCGAGCGTGGCCTCTCGCTCGAAGACGTGGATCAGGGCGAGAAATCCAAGGAAGAGCTGGGCGCGGCAGGCGATGCCGTTTTTGCGCTGACCGAGCCGGGCGTGGTCGGGCCGATCAACGGGCCGCTGGGGCCGACGCTTTATTCGATGAACGGCATTCTGGCCGCGCAAGAGGTGACCTTTGACGAGGCCCGCGCCGATCTCGCCTCGGAGGCCGCCACCGATGCCGCCCGCCGCCAGATCGCCGATCAGGCCGCCGGGATCGAGGATCAGCTGGCCGGGGGCGCCACGCTTGAGGACATCTCGGCCAATGGCGCGATGAAACTGGCCACGATTGACTGGACCGCCGCCAGCAATGACGACATTGCGGCCTATCCGGAGTTCCGCACCGCCGCCGCCGCCGTCACCGCCGAGGATTTCCCCGAGCTGAAAGAGCTGTCGGATGGCGGGGTTTTCGCGCTGCGTCTGGATGAAATCGTGCCCCCTGCCGTGATCCCCTATGAGGAGAGCGCCGAGGCCGTGCGTGCCGCCTGGGACAAGGACCAGCTGCATCAGGCGCTGCTGAAGCGTGCCGATGAGGTGGTGGCTGCCGTCGCGGCGGGCAAGGATCTGGGCGCGCAGGGCCTTTTGGCCAGCACCATCGGCCGTCTGGCCCGGGGCGGCTTTGTCGAAGGCGCGCCGGAGGGTCTGGCCGATGAAGCCTTCAAACTCGCCCCCGGCACCGCCGGTGTGGTGGATGCGGGCGGCCGCGTGGCCGTGGTGCAGCTGAACGCGGTGATCACCGCCAATCCCGAGGATGCGATCGTGCAGCAGACCCGCGCCTCGGTCGAGCAACAGCTCTCGCAAGGCATCGCGCAGGACATCATCGACCTTTACGCCCGCAGCGCACAGGCCGAGGCCGGTCTGAAAATCGACGCCACCGCCATCAACGCGGTTCAGGCACAGATGCAATAACCGCTCCCGCCGGGGCATAGGCAAATTCCCTGCCCCGGCACATCGAAGCCCGTCCAGAGGAGGATATCATGGCGACCCTTTCCCCCACGTTCGAGGCTTTCGAAGCGGCATGGCAACGCGGCGAGAACCAGCTGGTCTTTGCGCGTCTGGCCGCCGATCTCGACACCCCGGTCTCGCTGATGATGAAGCTGACCGATGCCGCCACCAACACTTTCATGCTGGAAAGTGTGACGGGGGGTGAGGTGCGCGGGCGCTATTCGATCATCGGCATGAAACCGGACCTGATCTGGGAATGCCGCGGAACGCAGGCCCGGATCAACCGTCAGGCGCGGTTTGACAACAGTTTCGTCGACCTGCCCGGCGATCCGCTGAGCGAGATGCGCGCGCTGATTGCCGAAAGCCGGATCGAGATGCCCGAGGATCTGCCCGCGGCCTCTGCCGGGCTGTTCGGCTATCTCGGCTATGACATGATCCGGCTGGTGGAGCATCTGCCGAACGTCAATCCTGACACGTTGGGCGTGCCGGATGCGATGCTGATGCGCCCCTCTGTGGTCGCCGTGCTCGACGGGGTGAAGGGCGAAGTGACGCTCTGCGCCCCCGCCTGGGCCGCCTCCGGCATGTCCGCGCGCGCCGCCTATGCGCAGGCCGCCGAGCGGGTGATGGATGCGCTCCGCGATCTCGACCGCCAGCCGCCGCAGACCCGCGATCTGGGGGACGCGACCCCGGTGGGCGCGCCGGTCTCGAACTTTTCGAAAGAGGCCTATCTGGCCGCCGTCGAGAAGGCCAAGGAGTACATCCGCGCGGGCGACATCTTCCAATGCGTGCCGAGCCAGCGCTGGGTGCAGGATTTCCCGCTGCCGCCTTTTGCGCTCTACCGCTCGCTGCGGCGCACCAACCCCTCGCCCTTCATGTTCTTCGTGAACTTCGGCGGTTTCCAGATCGTCGGCGCCAGCCCGGAGATTCTCGTGCGGCTGCGCGAGGGTGAGGTGACGATCCGTCCGATCGCGGGCACCCGCAAGCGCGGGGCGACGCCGGAAGAGGACCGCGCGCTGGAGGCCGATCTTCTGTCGGATCAAAAGGAGCTGGCCGAGCATCTGATGCTGCTGGATCTCGGGCGCAACGATGTGGGCCGTGTCTCCAAGGTGGGCACGGTGCATCCGACCGAGAAGTTCATCATCGAGCGCTACAGCCATGTGATGCACATCGTTTCGAACGTGGTGGGCGAGATTTCCGAGGGCGAGGATGCCCTGTCCGCCCTCTTGGCCGGTCTGCCCGCAGGCACCGTCTCGGGCGCGCCGAAGGTGCGGGCGATGGAGATCATCGACGAGCTGGAGCCGGAAAAGCGCGGCGTCTACGGCGGCGGGGTCGGCTATTTCGCCGCCAATGGCGAGATGGACATGTGCATTGCTTTGCGCACGGCGGTGGTCAAGGACGCCAAGATCTATGTGCAATCGGGCGGCGGCGTGGTGTTTGACAGCGACCCCGAGGCCGAGTTCGAAGAAACGGTGAACAAGGCGATGGCGATGATGAAAGCTGCCGAAAGCGCGGGCATGTTCGCGCGCCGCGGCAATCTCTGAGCGCTTTGGCACCTCGCCCGGAGGGGCGCGGGAACGGGTACCATGCGCGGGCCTTGTCCGGGCATGGGGGCCCTGACGAAAGCAAAACCCAGACGAAAGCAGAGCCCTTGCGAAAGCAGGGCGCTGACGACATCAGAGCGGCCGGTGCGTGGTCACCGGCCCCTCAGCACCCAGAGCGCGCGGGCAATCTCCTGCGGGTGACGACAGGGCCGCGTTGTCCGCGCCCGCACCCTGCCGCAGGTGGCGCGTTGCGGTCATCGCCGATGTCGGGGCCGGTGTCGGGGCTGGTCTCGGGGCTGGTCTCGGGGGGCGACGCCTGAGCCGTGTCCGCGTGTTGGCACCCCGCGCCGCCCGCGCTCCATCTTTGGCGCAGGATAGATGCGCCTTGACGCAGATACCCCTCCCCCAACCCGCGTGAGGCACCAATGGATTTCGCGCCCCTGACCACGGCCGGGAACCCGATCCCCCTGCCTGCCCTCTGCGCCTTTCTGGCCCTGGGGCTGGGCGCGGTGCAATTCGCCCGGCCCAAGGGAAGCAGGACGCATCAGCTTCTGGGCTATCGTGGGTCGGCATCATGGCCGTGGAGGCCATTTCCAGCTTTTTCATCCATGAACGCCGGATGATCGGCCCCTTCGGCCCCATCCATCTGCTCTCGGTCTTTGTGCTGGTGACGCTGTGGCGCGGCCTGACCTGCGCGCGCCGCCATCAACGGGCCGCTCACCGGCGCATGATGATCCAGCTTTATGGCTTCAGCCTGATCCTGGCCGGAGGCTTCACGCTGCTCCCCGGCCGGATCATGCATCAGGCGTTTTTCGGTTGAACCGCCTTAGGGGACCAACGGGCTGCGCAGCGCCACCGCCGAGACCGGGGCCAGCGTCAGCGTTTGCCCCCTGGACAGCGCGAATTGCTGCAGCGCCTCCACCGTGTCGGGCCAGGCCGTCAGCATCACCACCACCGAACCATCCCGCTCGGCCTCAAAAGCCGCGCGTTCCAGCGTGCGCTGGATCACCGGAGCGCTTTCGCGGCCCGCGTCAAGCACCCGCCAGATCAGCGCCTGCCCCAGCCCCTCGCTCGGGGCCAGCTGATAGGCGGCGTTCAGGCCCCGGTCCTGGGTGACGAGGCCCAGACCATCCGCCGCCAGCGCCTTGACCAGCTGCTGCGCCAGCACGCGGTTGTTCTGGATCTGCGGCGCGGCAGGCTCCACCACCGCCACCGCCTCCGGCAACTGACGGTGCCAGTCTTCCAGCGCCACCTCAACATCGCTGGGCTTGGCGCCTGCGGGCAGGGCGGCGGCCAGGATCGCCACTTCGAGCCCCGCGGCCCGATAGGCATCGGCCGCAGCGGGTGCCGCGGCGCGCGTCGGGTCCAGCGCGATGGTCACCGGCAGCCCGAGCCGCGCCAGGGTTTCGGTGCTCACCCCCCCCGCCGCGACACCGGGATCGACGAGCACGACCGACATCACCGGCAGGTCCGGCGTCAGCACCGCATCGGCGGCAAAGATCTGCAGCGCCCGGCGCGGGCCGCTGGCCGCCTCCGGGGTCAGCGGCGTCAGGTCGGCGGCTTCCGGGGCATCGGGATCCGGTGTCCCCTCGCCCGGCGCGCTGATGCTGGGCAGGCGGTTGACCGCCACGCCGGGGGCATTGGAAAAGCCCGGCTGCGGAATATCAGCCTCCGCCGGGGCCACTTCGCCTACTGCCGGGGCGGGCGCCGCCCCTGCCTGCAGGGCGGGCTCCGGGGCGCTGCTCTCCGGCGCCGCTTGCGTGCCCGGCGCGTTTTCAAACATCGCCGCACCATCCCCCGGTGTGGCAGGCGGCGGCAAAACCCGTGGCAAGGCGGGCTGGGGCAGTTGCACCGGTGCCGGGCCGGGCAGACGCGGGTTTTCCACCGGCGCCAGAGCGGGGGTTTCCACCTCGCCCGGCGGCGGCACGGGAATCGGTTCCTCTGCCCCCGGCGCCGCGGGCGCGGCGGCCATCACCGGCCCGCTGCCCGAGACCGGCTCGGGCGCGGCGAGCGTGCTTTCGGGGCGGGCAGCGGGGGCGGTCTCGGTCAGGATCGGGCTGCCCTCGCTGCCCCCCATCGGCACTTGCGGCGCGGTGGCGGGGGCGGCGGCCACCTGCGGGGGCGCCATCACCTCGGGGCTGCGCATCGGCGCATCCTCGGGGCGGCGGGCAAATTCCGACCCGGCGGGGACCTCAATCGCTTCGGGCACCCCGGCCGGGCCCTGTGCCGTTTCCGCCGGTGGCGCAGAGGCGCTGCCCGGCGCCATCCCGGTGGCTTCTGTGGCAGGTGCCACGGTGCCCGGACGCGCGGCGGGACCGGCCCCCGGCGCGGCGGTGGCGCCAGAATCACCGAGCTCCGCCAGCGTGCCGTCATCCGTGCCATGATCCGAGCTGTCACCCCTGCCATGATCCGGGCCGTCACCCGTCAGGCCCGGCTGTCCCGCGCCTTTGACCTCCGCAGTCTCCGGCGCCACGCCATCTTCTGCCGGGGCGGTCATTTCGGGTCCCGCATCCATCGGCGCAGGCGGGGCGCCGGCGCCCGTTTCGCCACCGTCACCGCGCGGCGGCAGGCTGTCGGGCAACGCGCTCGGCGGCGCATCGGGGGCCAGGGGCGCTTGCGGCAGCCCCGCCAGCTGCACCGACGGCGGCAAAGGCGCCATCAGCGACGCCACCGACAGCGCCAGCACGGACACCATGCCCCCCGCCACAAAACCCGTGAAAATGCCGCGACCCATTCTGCCCCCGTTTGCCGGGCTTTCCGCCCGCTCTCTCATGTTCCTTGCGCCTGCGCCCTTGACCCCGGCGCGCGGCTCTGACCATTTATAGCCCGACGAAATGCCCGGTTCACCCCCTGATGTGCCGGCCCTTCACGGAAATGCGGCGCCATGCTTCTGCTGATAGATAACTACGACAGCTTTACCTACAACCTTGTCCACTATTTTGGCGAGTTGGGGGCCGATGTTGTCGTGCGCCGCAATGACGCGCTGGATGTGCAAGAGGCGATGGGGATGGGCGCGCAGGCCATCGTGCTCTCGCCCGGGCCCTGCGATCCGGCGCAGGCGGGGATCTGCCTCGCGCTGACCGCCGCTGCCGCCGAAACCAACACCCCGCTGCTGGGCGTCTGCCTTGGCCATCAGACGATTGGCGAGGCCTTTGGCGGCAAGGTGATCCGCGCGGGCGAGATCGTGCATGGCAAGATGGGCACCATCCACCATGAGGGCAAAGGTGTCTTCGCGGGCCTGCCCTCGCCTTTCCTCGCCACCCGCTATCATTCGCTGATCGTCGAACGCGAGAGCCTGCCCGATTGCCTCGAGGTCACCGCATGGCTGGAAGACGGGATGATCATGGGCCTGCAGCACCGTGAAAAGCCGATCCAGGGCGTGCAGTTCCACCCGGAATCGATTGCCTCGGAACATGGTCACGCGATGATCCGCAACTTTCTGACCATGGCGGGCATCGCCACCAAGGCCGCCGCATGAGCGAGCTGAAGCCGCTGATCGGCCTTGCCGCCACCCGCCCGCTGACCTCGGCCGAGGCCGAGACCGCGTTTCAGGCGCTGTTCGAGGGGGCGGCGACGCCCAGCCAGATCGGCGGCCTCCTGATGACGCTGCGCACGCGCGGCGAGACGGTCGAAGAGATCGCCGCCGCCGCCCGCGCCATGCGCGCCAAATGCCACCGCATTACCGCGCCTGCGGGGGCGATGGACATCGTCGGCACAGGCGGCGACGGCAAGGGCACGCTGAACATCTCGACCGCGACCGCCTTTGTGGTGGCGGGCGCCGGGGTGGTGGTGGCCAAGCATGGCAACCGCAATCTGTCGTCGAAATCCGGTGCGGCGGATGCGCTGACCGCGATGGGCATCAATGTGATGACCACGCCGGAACTGGCGCAAAAGACGCTGGATGCGGCGGGCATCGCCTTTTTGATGGCCCCCGTGCATCACCCTGCCATGCGGCATGTGATGCCGACGCGGACCGAGCTTGGCACACGGACGATCTTCAACCTCCTCGGGCCATTGACCAACCCCGCCGGGGTGAAACGCCAGCTGACCGGCACCTTCTCGCGCGACTGGATCCGGCCGATGGCCGAGGTCTTGCAAGCGCTCGGGTCCGACGCGGCCTGGCTGGTGCATGGCGGCGATGGCACGGATGAGTTGTCAATCGCCGGTATCTCCTGGGTGGCGGCGCTGAAGGACGGCGCGATCACTGAATTTGAGCTGCACCCCGAAGAGGCGGGCCTGCCCGTGCATCCGTTTGAGGCGATTGTCGGCGGCGAGCCTGCCGAGAATGCCGCCGCCTTCCGCGCGCTGCTGGACGGCGCTGCCGGGGCCTACCGCGATGCGGTGCTGCTGAACAGCGCAGGCGCGCTGGTCGTCGCCGGGAAAGCCGGTGATCTGAAAGAGGGCGTGGCGATGGCGCGCGAGAGCATCGATTCCGGCGCGGCCAAGGCCAAGCTGGAGATGCTGAAAGCAGCGGCACCCGTCGCGTGAGAGCGCGGGGGGTGACCTTTGATCCCGCAGGGCCTCTGTGCCCCATCGCGGGAAGACGCGGATGACCGGCCCGATGGTTCCGCCCGCCGCCTGGGCGCATCTGCCGTTCTTTCGGGAGGATTGGCCGCGTCTCGAAGCCCGTCTGCACGATGCCCCCGGCTGGCTTCCCGGGCCTGCGCGGGTCTTTGCCGCGCTGGACGCGCTTGCCCCCGACGATGTGCGGGTGGTCATTCTGGGCCAGGACCCCTATCCGACGCCCGGCCACGCCATCGGCCGCGCCTTTGCGGTGGCAAAGGGCACGGCGCTGCCCCGCTCGCTGGTCAATATCTTCCGTGAAGTCACCGGGGATTGCGGCGCCTGCCCACCGGACGGCACCCTGCGCGGATGGGAGCGGCAGGGGGTGCTGCTGCTCAACACCGCGCTCTCGGTGATGCCCGGCGCGGCGGGGGCGCACGCCCGTTGGGGCTGGGAGCGGTTGAGCGCACAGGTGCTGGCCGAGCTGGCGGCCACCCGCCCCCGCGCCTTTCTCCTCTGGGGGGCGCACGCGCAAAAGGCGGCGGCAGCGGCCGCCAAACCGCCGCATCTGGTGATCGCCACGCCGCATCCTTCGCCCCTCTCGGCGCGGCGGGGCTTTTTCGGCTCGCGCCCCTTCTCGGCGATCAACAGCTGGCTCGCTGCGCGGGGAGAGCCGGAGATCAACTGGTCCGCCGCGTGACCTGCGCCATCTGGCCCGCGCCGTCTGACCTGCGCCACCGGGCCGCGCCCGCCTGACCACCGCCACCTAAAACCCGCCCGAAAACCCCGCATCGCTTGACATGGGCGGCATTTAGCGCGACCCCTTCGCGCAAGTTTCAGGAGGCGCGCATGGATATTCTCGACAAGATCAAAGCCTATAAACTCGAAGAGATCGCCGCCGCCAAACAGGCGCGCCCCCTGGCCGGGCTTGAGGCCGAGGCCCGCGCCGCCGCCCCCACCCGTGGCTTTGCCGCCGCCCTCAGCCGCAAAGTCGCCGCCGGGGGCTATGGTCTGATCGCCGAGATCAAAAAGGCCAGCCCCTCTAAAGGTCTGATCCGCGCCGATTTCAACCCGCCCGCCCTCGCCCAGGCCTATGAGGCCGGAGGTGCCGCCTGCCTCTCGGTGCTGACCGATGCGCCGTCGTTTCAGGGCGCGCCGGAGTTTCTGGCCGCCGCCCGCGATGCCTGCACCCTGCCCGCTTTGCGCAAGGATTTCATCTATGACACCTATCAGGTGACCGAGGCCCGCGCCTGGGGGGCCGATTGCATCCTGATCATCATGGCCTCGGTCGATGACACGCTCGCCGCCGAGCTGGAGGATGCCGCCGCGCATTACGGCATGGATGCGCTGATCGAGGTGCATAACCGCGAAGAACTCGACCGGGCGCTGATGCTGAAATCCCCGCTGATGGGGATCAACAACCGCAACCTGAAGACCTTTGAGCTGACGCTGGACACCACCTGCGATCTGGCCCCGCATATCCCCGAGGGGCGAGAGATTGTCTGCGAAAGCGGCCTTTTCACCCCCGCCGACCTTGCCGCGATGGCCGATGTCGGCGCGCGCCGCTTCCTGATCGGCGAAAGCCTGATGCGGCAGGAGGATGTGGCAGGGGCCACCCGCAGCCTGTTGGGGGCGGCATGAGCCTCACGCATTTCGACGCCGCGGGTCAGGCGCATATGGTCGATGTCTCGGACAAGCCGGTGACATCGCGGGTGGCGGTGGCCGAAGGGGCGGTGCGCATGGCCTCTGAGACGCTGGCGCTGGTGCAGGCGGGCAGCGCGAAAAAGGGCGATGTGCTGGGGGTTGCGCGGCTGGCGGGGATCATGGGGGCGAAACAGACCGCCGCGCTGATCCCGCTCTGCCATCCCTTGCCGATCACCAAGGTGACGCTGGATCTGACGCCGGACGCCACCCTGCCCGGGGTCCGCATCCGCGCCGAGGTGAAGACCACCGGCCAGACCGGGGTCGAGATGGAGGCGCTGACCGCCGTTACGGTCGCGGGGCTCACGGTCTATGACATGCTGAAGGCCGCCGACAAGAACATGGTGATCGAGGGGATCCGGGTGATCCTGAAAGACGGCGGAAAATCCGGGCGTTACGAGGCAGAGAAATGATCCCGGTCGAAGAGGCCCTTTCCCGCGTTCTGGCCCTGGTGCAGCCGCTGCCGGTGGAAACCCTGCCCCTGCGCGCCGCACGCGGCCGGGTGCTGGCCCTGCCTGCCGTGGCAGGGCTGGATCAGCCGCCCTTTGACGCCTCGGCGATGGATGGCTATGCAATCTGCGCGGCGGACAACCGCCCCGGCGCGCGGCTGACGGTGATCGGCGAGGCCGGTGCGGGGCACGGGTTTACCCGCGCCCTTTCCCCGGGTCAGGCGATCCGCATCTTTACCGGCGCGCCGCTGCCCGCGGGGGCGGGCGTGGTGGTGGTGCAAGAGCATGTGACGCGGGAAGGCGATACGCTGATCCTGCCGGAAAGCCCTGAGAAAAACACCAATATCCGCGCCGCCGGGCAGGATTTCCGCGCGGGCGACAGCCTGCCCGCCCCCCGCCGCCTCAGCGCCCGTGATCTCGGCCTACTGGCCGCGATGAACGTGGCCGAACTGCAGGTGTATCGCCGCCCCGTGATGGCGATCATCGCCACCGGCGATGAGCTGGTGATGCCCGGCGAGGCCCCCGGCCCGGATCAGATCCTCTGCTCCAACAGCTTTGCCCTTGCCGCCATGGCCGAGGAGGCCGGGGCCGAGGTGCGGATGCTGCCCATCGCGCGCGACAGCGAAGAGAGCCTGCGGCTGGTCTTTGGGCTGGCGGCGGGGGCCGATCTGATCGTCACCTCGGGCGGGGCATCGGTGGGGGACCATGATCTGGTGGGCAAGGTCGCCGCCGACCTGGGGCTGGAGCGGGCCTTCTGGAAAATTGCCATGCGGCCGGGCAAACCGCTGATGGCGGGGCGTATGGGCCGGGCGGCGATGCTGGGCCTGCCGGGCAATCCGGTCTCGGCCATCGTCTGTGCGGAGCTGTTCCTGCGCCCGATGCTGGCCGCCCTGCAGGGCCTGCCGGCGGGTCACACTACGCTGACCGCCCGCCTTGCGCAGGACCTGCCCGAGACCGGCCCGCGCACCCATTACATGCGCGCAAAGCTGGCGCCACAAGCGTCCGGGCTGCCGGATATTGCGCCGATGGGCAACCAGGATTCCGCGCTTTTGCGGCTGATGACCGAGGCGGATGCGCTCTTGATCCGCCCCTTGGGCGCTGGCCCCGCCCGCGCCGGAGATCTGGTGCACTACCTGCCACTCTGACTTGACACGAAAAGAGAACAGTGTCAGAACTTTAAGGGAACATACCCGAACAGAGTGCTGGAGTGACCCCGGATGCTGACCCGCAAGCAATTAGAACTGCTGGAATATATCCAGAAATGCACGGCACGCGACGGGGTGCCGCCGTCTTTTGACGAAATGAAAGAGGCGCTGGATCTGCGCTCAAAATCCGGCATCCACCGGCTGATCACGGCGCTGGAAGAACGCGGGTTTATCCGGCGTCTGGCGCATCGGGCGCGGGCGATCGAGATTTTGAAGCTGCCGGAGGCGATGGAGAAGCCCGGATTCTCCTCGAAACTTCCGGCAGCAAATGCCGGGTCAGAGCCGATGCCGAAGGCCGCCACCGGCCGGATGTCTGCCCCGAGAGAGACGGCGCCTGTGAGCATGATCCATGCGTTGGAACTGCCGGTGATGGGACGCATCGCCGCGGGTGTCCCGATTGAGGCGATCTCGGAGATCTCGCATCACGTCACGGTGCCCGGGTCGATGCTGTCGGGCAAGGGCCAGCATTACGCGCTGGAAGTGAAGGGTGATTCCATGATCGAGGCCGGGATCAACGACGGCGATGTGGTGATCATCCGCGAACAGACGACCGCCGAGAATGGCGAGATCGTGGTGGCACTCGTGGAAGGCCATGAGGCGACCCTCAAGCGTTTTCGCCGGCGCGGTGGCATGATTGCCCTTGAAGCGGCCAATCCGGCCTATGAAACCCGTATTCTGCGCGACGATCAGGTGCATGTGCAGGGCCGGTTGGTCGGATTGATCCGCAGCTACTGACCGCAGGGCAGGCCTGGCCCGCGCTGCGCGCGGGACAGGAGCGCCGTTTGGGGTGAGGGTGGCGAACCTCATCTGGCGGGCTGCAAGCATGCCGATCCGGGCGGCGCGGATATCATCGCGGACCATTTAGCGGATGTCAGCGCATAGCCATCCCGGGTGCCGGGTGCCGGGTGCCGGGTGCCGGGTGCCGGGTGCCGGGTGCCGGGTGCCGGGTGCCGGGTGCCGGGTGCCGGGTG